>JAYWAR010000404.1:0-25754 GCA_043782285.1 Akkermansiaceae bacterium
GGTCAATCTGATTTTGCTTATGTAGTATCCACAAATTATTCACAACACAAGATGTAGTGGTTTGTGGCAAGTGGATGGCATGAAGCAGCGAGCTGGATCTTGGACCTGCGGGATTCCCGATAAAGTGGCGGTGGGACTCTAGTTGCTAAGAAATTAGCAGCCTCACGTTAGAATGGGGAGGGTGAGGAGAAATTTGAAAAAATTCCTCAATTTACCCGGATATTCAGGTAAATTTTAAGGTTTTTTGTCATAAGCGATTGGTACCACGGGATAAAAATTTTATCTCGTGGTACCCAGCAAGCGGGGGAGTGGTGCTCAAGTGCCGGAGCGGCTGGCGATTTAGAATTTCCAATCGTGCTGATCCAGTTCACAGACGCAAGCGGCAAGCAGGAGGATGCAAGCGGCAAGGTCCTGTTTGTGGCAGGATTCGATGGTTTGGTGGATATGGCGGGTGGGGATGGAGACGGCACCGGCGATAGAGCCTCCGGCGACCATTCGTTGAAGGCTGGCGGTATCGGTGCCACCACCACTGAGGATTTCCGGTTGCCATTTGATTTTATGGCGGGTGGCGGTAGATTTCATAAATTCAATCATGCGGTAGTCGCAGATGACCGAAGAATCCATGAGCTTGATCGCGGCACCCTCGCCGAGGGCGGTGCAGCGTTCTTGTGGGGTGGAGCCGGGTACATCGTAGGCGATGGTGGTATCCAATCCAAAGCCGAAATCAGCCTGGATCTGGAGGGCGGAAGCTTGGGCACCGCGGAGGCCGACTTCCTCTTGGACGGTAAAAACTGCATAAAAGTCGTAGGCGGGTTTGCGTTTGGATTTTTTTAGCTCGCGGAGAGTTTCGATGAGGACAAAGACTGAGGCCCGGTTGTCGAGAGATTTGGCGTTGACGCAGTCGCCGAGCTCGAGAAGTGCGGAGTGGCGGGTGACGAAATCACCAACGGCGACGATTTTAACGACCTCTTGTTGGGGCATGCCGGTATCGATGAAATAATCGGTGATTTTGACGGCCTTATTTTTCTCTTCAGGAGTCATGAGATGGACGGGTTTCGAGCCCATGACGCCGATAATGTCGCGGCGGCCATGGATGATGACGCGCTGGGAGGTGAGGGTTTTCGGGTCGAAGCCACCGACGGGATTGAAGCGAATGAAGCCCTTGTCGTCGATGTAGGTGACGATGAAGCCGATTTCGTCGATGTGGGCGGCGGCCATGGTTTTTTTGGCGGCGGACTTGCCTTTTTTCAGGGCGATGACGTTGCCCATGTTGTCGACGCGGATTTCGTCGGCGAGACCTTTGAGCTCGGCGAGGACGAGCTTGCGGATTTCTTTTTCAGAGCCGGAAGCACCGGGTGCTTCACAAATGCGGGTTAGTAGGGAGATATCGATGGGCATGACAGCGAGAAAATAGCGGAGTGATCGCGAGTGGCCAGCGAGAAATAATTGCGACTTGGCGCGGCGTGGTGGGTGGCTACCTTGGGCGGATGAAAGGGCATTTAATGATTGATCTGGGGAACCTGCCAGAAGAGGGAAAACAGTTTGCAGGAGAATTACCGCAAGAGATTTTCGACCTGCCGGAAGGAGACGTTAAAGCGCTCGGGCCGCTGGAATACGACGTTTGGGTGCAGCGTTTCGGCTCGGAGTTGTTGCTGACCGGTGCGCTGGCGGCAGCCTTTGAGTTTACCTGCGTTCGGACGCTGCATCCTTTTGTGCAAACCATCCGTTTGGAAAATACCGCAGCTTCGTTGGAGATCGAGCGAGAGGGTGAAATCGATGCCACCGAGGCGTTGCGGGAAGAGGTGCTAATCAACCTTCCGATCGATCCCAGATGCGAAGATGGGGACCTGCCGCAGAAATGTGAAATCGATTCCCGATATTTATCAGTGGACAAGTCGGCAGAAGATGGGCTACCCCATTCGCCCCGCGCCGAGAGTGACGACCGATGGTCTGCTCTCGACATTTTTAAGGACCTCAAGGACCCCACTTAACTGAACTACGACCATGGCCGTACCTAAAAGACGCCAATCTAAAAGCCGCTCAAAAATGCGCCGTGGCGCAACTCGCTGGCGTGCACCGATTTTCAAGAGCTGCCCAGAGTGCGGCAGCAAAGTGCCATCGCACATTGCTTGCCCATCCTGCGGCTACTATCGCGATCGGCAAGTGCTCGACGTTGAAGCCCTCTGAGGCTAGGACCAAATGTTGGCTGAATTTATTACCGCTTGGGGCAGTCCTCAGGCGGTGATTTTTTGTTGATTTATTTTTCACCCTCGTTTTTTCGATCCCGCATGAAAGTCGCACTAGATGCCATGGGTGGAGACCACGCCCCAGCTGTTAATATCGGAGGTGCTATTGAGGCACTGCGTTATTATCCAAAACTGCAACACCTTTATTTGGTGGGAATTGCGGAAATTTTGCAGGAGGAATGTAAAAAGCAGGGGCTCGATTTAAACGATCCCCGAGTCAGCATCGTGCATGCCCCAGAAATCATTGGGATGGCTGAGCCAGGGGCGAAAACCGTTCGTCGCAAGAAATTATCGTCGATCAGCATCGCCATGGAGATGGTTAAGGATGGCCGAGCGGATGCTTTTGTTTCGGCCGGCAACACCGGTGCTGCGGTTGCTGCCGCGACCTTGAAATTACGAACCTTGCCGGGGGTAGACCGCGCGGGGATTGCATCTGCGCTGCCCAACGAATTCGGAATTTGCCACATCCTTGATGCGGGTGCAAATCCTGAGGCGAAGCCCGAACACTTGGTGGCTTATGCGGTGATGGGCACGGCGTTTGCGCGCGGGGTCCTTGGTGTCAAGAATCCGAAAGTCGGCCTGATGTCGAATGGTGAGGAAGACGAAAAAGGGACAACTTTTACCAAAGAAACGTTCAAACTGCTTAAGCAGACGCCCGGGATCAATTTTGTTGGCAATGTGGAAGGTCGAGATCTTTTTGAAACCGAGCTGGATGTCGTATTGTGCGACGGTTTCGTCGGGAACATCATGCTCAAAACTATTGAAGCGACTGCCAAGGCCGTTTCGAAATGGCTGAAAACCGAGATTAAAGGCAATCCTTTGCGGATTGCAGGAGCGATGCTGGCTCAAGGTGCGTTTAAAGCGCTGAAGGAAAAAAGTAGCTATGAAACTTACGGCGGGAGTCCACTGCTCGGAGTCAATGGAGTGGTGATCATAGCTCACGGCTCTTCGACCGCGTTGGCGGTGCGCAATGCGATTCGGGTTGGCATGGAAACCGTTGAAAATCGGGTCAACCCGCAGATTGAAGCGGCTTTAGCGGCGATTTCAACCAGCGTGCCGTCGGAGGTTTAAGTTTAGGCTGCCGAGATTTGCACTTCGCGCTTGTGGCGGTCGGGTGTGGGTTCCAATCTTCAGCCGCATGAGTGAATTGACGTCTGGAATCCAGGTTTGTATCGCGGGAACCGGCAGCTATCTGCCGGAAAGAATCCTGACTAACGCCGAGCTGGCGGTAAAAGTTGATACCAGCGACGAATGGATTGTTTCGCGGACTGGAATCAAAGCCCGCCGGATCGCGGCTGAGGGAGAATTCACCTCACACATGGCGACTCATGCTGCTAGAAAAGCACTCGAGCAAGCCGGTTTGGCGGCCGCAGATGTGGAGTTGATCATCGTTGCCACGATCACGCCAGACACGCTGACTCCGGCAACGGCCTGCTATGTTCAGCAAGCTCTCGGGGCCAGCCGCGCGGTGGCTTTCGACATCTCTGCCGCATGCTCGGGATTTTTGTATGCGATGAAAATCTCCAAACGCTTGATTTCGAGTGGCGCGTTTAAAAATGCCCTGATCATTGGGGCGGAGAAACTTTCATCGGTCATCAATTGGGAGGATCGGACCACTTGCGTGCTATTCGGTGATGGTGCAGGAGCAGCGGTGCTGCGCGCTGCCGCGGCAGAAGAAGGGGCAATTCTCGCCACGGAAATGGGCACGGATGGAAATTTAACTCACCTGCTCAACATCCCGGGTGGTGGCAGTGCGTGTCCGATTACTCGGAGCAATGTCGATGAGCATCTTTTTACGCTGACGATGATGGGCAAGGAGGTCTTCAAGCACGCGGTAAACCGGATGAAAGAGGCGGCGGAAAAAGTCATCGAACGGGCGGGGCTGAAGCCGGAGGAGATTGCTTGCGTGATTCCTCATCAGGCGAATTTACGGATCATCGATGCCATCGCGGATCGCCTTGCGGTGCCGAACGAGCGGGTGTTTGTGAATCTTGACAAATATGGCAACACCTCGGCAGCTGCGGTCGCGATTGCCCTTGATGAAGCGAACCGGACGGGCGCCTTCAAACGTGGCGATCATATCGTGCTGGTGGTTTTTGGGGCTGGCCTGACTTGGGCGGCAGCGGCGATCCGGTGGTAGCTGGGTGCGCGAGCGAAAAATAGATTGAAGCCGGTTAGCGACTGCAAGTGAGGCAAGCCATGTGGTATGCGGAATCTAGCCGAGATTCCGCAGTGATGATTGACGCTGAAATCACTTCTCAGCCCGGATCTTCTCCGGGCTGAAAGGTTTGTTGGGACCTAATGAAAGCTATTTCAATTTGGGTTTCTCCAAATTTAAATCCAATTCTTGGCGAGTGGCGATCGGGACGTAGCCAATTTCGAACCCCCGTGGAGGTTTGACCAGGAGCGCAGGATCAAGTTCTGCCAGTTTTCCCACCGTCGGCGGCGCGATATAGTCGAGGTTCTTGGTCCAAGAGCGGTGTAATTTCTCGACTTTATTCTGCAGTTGTTGGCGCTCGGAATCGGTAAGATCGGCATTGAGCAAAGCGGGTTGGTCGGCGAAACGATACCAGTAGTAAGTCACAACGCTATGATCTCCGAGGTGTGCTTTGAATGGCCCAGCGACTGGCCCCGGCGATTTAAACGAACTCTTCGGGTCGCTCGGTGTATCATAAGGCTCTGGAGCGGGTTCCTCGGGCCGAGCGAAACTGGCTTTTTTTAAACCTACTGGAACCTTGTCTGCGGTGGTGACTAGCCACTGATCTTTGTTTCCACTCTTCACATGGTGGTAGTATTCAGGCAAAGTAACCCCACCACCTTTGGATGAACTGAATGGTTTAACAATCTTGGTGTCCCATTGAAAGCAATAGGATGAGCGATCGGCGACGGACGCCTTGGCGAAAGAATTCCAATCGATCAGCACTCGTTCATTTTTGACTGCATTCTGTGGACGAATGCCCCAACTCGAACCTTCGCTTGCTTCAAAATTTAAGACAAAGGTCCCTTTGGGATTGAAGGCTCCGCTAACTGGCTTGCCGCCTTCAAACCAAGCTTTCACTTCATCCCAGAGTGCCAGTTTGGTGTAGCATGTCATCCGGTGCATCACGACCGACTCATTATTTGAGTTTAGGGGAAAAGAGACCGGAGCGATTCGTGCATAAGCTTCACCCTTGGCATCGGTCTCGAGTGCGGCTGGCACGTATTGGCATTCTAGCGCGATATTCTTGATGGGGTCTGATGGCCGGGTATCGAGCAGGTGACCGACAAACTCGGGATGCTCAAGCGCCTCGTGGGCCCAGAAGTAGGGGGTAAAAAAGCAGACCGGGCCTTTGAATCCCTGGGTATTCAGAAACAGCGTCCAACTTTGATCGCCAGTTGGAATGTTTTTACCCGCGGTCATGGTTTTGGCCGAAGTGAGCGGTAGCGGGAGATAACCATAGCCGAACAGTTCGCCGCACATGCCTTGTTTAAGGTTAAGCCCATCCAGTGGGAAAAGCAGCCAAGGGCTCAACTGGGCGACTCCGTAGAGCCCCTTGGGTTCCGCCCACGAGCCGGCCCCGTGCGAAGGACCATTGGCAATCGCATTAAAGTTGGGAGCGACACCACCCATGAGAAATTTAGGAGTCATCGTCGGGAAGCGGGTGTCACGCCACCAGCCAAGGCCGCCTTCGATGGTCGAATACATGTCTTTGAGCGGTTCACCCTCTTGCTTTGCAAACATCCAGGTGCCGAAAAGGCCGGTTTGCATGTCGTGGCCGGGATAGCTGCTGAGCAATGGCCAAGCCGCAACATACATCGAAAAACCGGCATTGTAATTGAGTGGAGGGAACTCGGCGTTGATTGCCATGAACCCAGCCATGTATGGTTTTTCACCCGCGCTTGCCCGCGGTGGTGCTAGCAGCACGGTCGCAAGGACGATCAAAGACTTGAGCTGGGTTACGGGTATTTTTTTGGGTTTCATAAAGTTTGAGTTTGAAACACCGTTGAATGCTCAACGGCTTGGGTTTGGGTAGGGGAAGCTCACAATTTTGAGGTTTTGTGAGCTCGATGCAGGGCTTAAAAGGTCACAGGGATTTGCTCACTGCCGATTAGTTCAAAGTGGTGGAGCCCGGCGCCGACTTGCACCGCTTGGTCGACGGGTACGGGTTTCCCTTCGTAGGTTGCGCTAGGGGTTTTGAAGCGGTGTGCCGGTAGAGTGACTGAGGCATGGCTTCCTGCGGGAACGGTCACCTCCATTTGCAGGCCCTTACCGCTCAGTTTCCACGAAACGCTGACTGGCCCTTGTGGGGTTGGAACAGAGCCTTTCGCCCATTTTAAATCGCCGAGTGTCGGGCGGATCGCGATCCCTTTGAACCCGGGTGTTTGTGGGCGGATCCCGAGGATTCGGCCGGACATCTGGATCAGCGGCGTGCCACCCCAAGCATGACTGAGATCGCCCTTGCCCCACATTTCGGGGAAACTTTGGGTTGCTGGGTTGATTTTCCAACGAGTCAGCTGTTTGAGTGCCTGTGCTTCAAACAAACCACAATGGTCGAGGGCGCTGAAAACAAAGTGCATGAAATAAGGCTGAATATTAGGCTCGGGGCTTGCGGTCATAACTTGGGTCATGATCGATTGACTGCGAGCCTTGTTTGGAACCAGATCGTATAACACTGCCAGTGAGTTAGCTTGGCCGCTAAAGGTTTCCATCTGAGTATCGGCAGGTAGCCAAGTGCTCGGTGGAACATGAGTCTGGAAGGGTTTGCCGTCTCGGTAGAGCCCTTGTTTTTCGTTCCACAGCTCGCGGTTGAATGCGCTGAAAATATCGGTGCGGAGTTGTTGGTATTTGGTAACGCGTACTTTGTCGCCGGTCAAAGTGGCGAGCGTGATCCCATCCGCTAAGGCCCGATAATAAAAGGCAGTCAAATACGCTTGGCCCATCACCGCCGGTGGATGGTGGCATGCAATTTGATTGATACTCACCCAGTCCATGAACATATAATCTGGAGCTTCGGAGATTAGCCCGTTTTTCCCAATCCAGCCACTAAACTTGTCGAGTAGGCCGTGGGCTTGCGGTGCCAGTTCTCGAAGCAGCGCGGTGTTGCCGGTGTAACGATGGGAATCCATCAGCATTTGGAGCCAAAGCAGGGCATAGCTGGTATGAAAGTTGATATAATCGTTCTTTTCCAACAGCGCACCGAATTTACGGCAATCTTGCTCGGTGAGCCACGGGGCACCAAACGCGTAATAGTTGATCTCGGACTCGATCATGTAATCGCCCGGATCGCAAATGGGCTCTTGGTGGTCGGGGGAATCCAAGTAATGGTCCTGCATACAAATTTGGTTTTGCCAACGGCTGGCTTGCCAAAGTTGATTGAGTGAGTCGTCGCTGCAGCTGAATTCGCCGCGGTAGGTTACTGGCAGCGAGGTATGGATTGAACGAACATCCTCGATTTCAAAAGGCTGGGTGACGTTTTTGATCGTCACATTCAGCACCAGGTAAGAGCCATAGAATGGAGTTTCAAAATACTGGGTGCCAGTGCCAGTGACCACTGTTGCTTCGCGTCTACCGCCGGGAGCGTTAGACTCATTCATTTCTACCGTAAGAGTCGCGCCAGCACCACCTTTGACCCTGAGTCCGGCGTAACCGGCTTGGATCCGATCATATAAAAGTGCAAACGAGCCGTTCGCGTTCACTTGGATGCTTTTACCGGGAGCGAATGGGGGTTCAGCAGCACTCACGCCACCGGCTACCCGGACGATTTGCTTGATCGGGTAAACTGCTTCGAGCGGATTGGGGAGAACACTGGCGAGAAGCTTTGGCCAGTGGTTTCCGGCAGTGATGCAAGGAGCCCAGGCAGTTTCCACGAAGTCGGGCAGTCGCCAACCTGCGGGCTCCTTGGCCGCTTGAAATTGATTCGCCTCCCAATACTCGGCGGCAGTGCCATGCCAGCTCGAATCTGATTTGAGCAAGGTGCTTTGGAGGAAAAACCCGGGGTGGCCACTGGAGCCATACCACTCACTGAGTCGCTGTTCGAAAACCTCGGCAGCAATGACATTTTTACCGATTTGAAGAAAGGGTGCGAGATCGACCTGATCTGCGAAAGTCAGGCCGGTGTCGCCTTTGCTTTTGCCGCCGGGATAATCTTCGCCGGGATCTGCTGGGCCGCGCGCGACGAGATGGCCATTCACATAGAGCCGGTAATGACGATCGGCGCTCACCCACGCGGGGAGTGTTTTAGGAACGCTTTGAAGTTTGAGCTCTTTGCGAAACTGTGCGGCTACCAATTTCTTGCCGCCTGTATCCACCCAGATCCAATCCGCAGTCCATTGCGGGGGCTTAACAAATTTGAAAGCTGGGTCTGATGCATGGACACCGGTCGCCACAAAAGTCGGGCTGATTCCTGGAGCGAGGATCGGACCACGCGAGTCTTGGGTCGGGGGCATCGCATCCACCGAAATTCCTAAAAAACCTGAAGCTAAAATTTGAAATAGTGGAGAGCGAAAAGGCAAAATCATAAATTTAGAGAATCAATGAAGAACGTAGAAAAATCCAACAGTTAGATAAAATGCCGGGTAATTAACTTTGATGATGAATTCATAGATACGTTTCCCGGTGCTGCGCATCTTACCGCTAATTTCAGTCACCAGACCCCGAGCTCGGTCAGTTGGTGGTCGGCAGCGGCGGCCCATCCTCGATTTGCTGCCGGTGATGCAGGTGAAGGATGTAAAATTCGGCCGATCTTAGCAGGACTCAGGCAGGCTAAGGCCGCACGCTGCAGCCGTTCCTCAGCGAATCCACCAACGCCGATCAAGTAATCAGGCTGCAGCAAGCGGATGACTTGTTGCAAATGCTCCAGGCACGCTTGTTCCACCGGGACCATCTCGGCAGTCGGCAATTTGTCAGGGGTTAAATTGGCCCCGGTCGTGCTCATCCAGACCAATGGGCAGTAATTGAGCACCAAGTGATCTTTAAAAAAGTCTTCGGCAGTCGCAAATCGTTCGGCGAAAAGTCCCCACAGTCGGCGGCCGCTCACTTCTGAGCGTTGGCATTGGAATCCGTCAATTGGGCGCTTTGGGTGCTCCAAGCTGGGCTTGGTGATGGTGGTTTCGATTTTCATCCAGTCCCGCACGGCTGCCACCTCGCCAAACGGAACGCCGGTTTGAGCCATTCCGAATGGGCCAGGATTCATGCCGAGAAATAACACCCGTTTTGGGCCTTGGCCGAAACGTTGCAAATACTGCCGATGCGCCTGCCAAGTGTAATCTAAAGTCCGATAGACGTATGCCACCGGCGGTGAGAATTCGAGATTTCTCAGCTCTTTTGCCAAATTCTCTGCCGGGATTAGCAACTTGCTCATCGTGATATCCTGTCAATTTTCCCAAGCGAAAACCAGCACCAGCAGGGCGATTGGTAAATAAAGCAGGGTGAAGAAAAATAAGCGGCGGGCGGACGCTCGTTGTCCGTCGCGTGAGAATTTCAGGGCGAGTGCCATCATCAGCAAGCCGAGCAGCGGACCACTGATCGTCCACAGCCCGTTGGCAAATCCGAGAAAAGCAGGCATCAGCGAAAAGACCGCGAGCGCAAAGGCAAACATCGCTGCCAGCCGCCCGCTCTTGCGGCCGGTTAAATCGCCGTTTGACCACATTTTATAGCCGACCGATTCATATTCTCCGCAATAGAGCCAATTGATCGCGATAAAATGCGGCAACTGCCAAAAAAACAACAACCCGAACAAAAACCAAGCCTGCCAACCTAAAGAGCCACCTGCACCGACCCACCCGATCACCGGCGGAATTGCCCCTGGAATCGCTCCAACTAAGGTGTTTACCGAACTCACTCGCTTTAATGGGGTGTAAATGAAAACGTAAATTGCCACCGTCGCCGCCGTGAGATAAGCTGCCAGATTTCCCACTTGCACCGCGAGGTGGATAATCCCGATCGCCGATAAGACCCAACCGATGCCAAAAGCCACCAGCGGGTCCATCCGCCGAGATGGCAGGGGACGATCTGCGGTGCGCTTCATCCGAGCGTCCAAATCCACCTCCATCAATTGATTGAATGCTGCCGAGCCGAACGCTGCGGCGGCGGTGCCTAAAATCGTGTGAAACAACTTCAGCCAGTTGAGCTCCAAGCCCCGGGAATATAGCAAAAATCCAAAAAAAGTGGTGACCAAGACGAAAAAATTCAGCCGGACCTTCATCAAAACCATCAAGTCCTGCCGCAATCCCGGCGCGCTCGGTGCCGTGGCGGCGCTTGTTTCCTTCATTCCAGAGTCTTCCATGCGTGTGCCGCCACCATGACCTCGTTCCCACGCTTTCCAAGCAGCGACTTGTGGTGCTTACGTTTTCGTCGGCTTAGCTATCGCTCGACTCGCCGTAAAATTCAGCTAGGCTCGCATCTATAAAACCTGCTGAACGATGCGAATTATTGCCTTTTTTTGTCTATGCCTCTGTCTTGCCGATGCGGCGGAGCTTCGTTCATGGACGAATCTTGAAAATCAAAAAATCGAGGGCAGCCTGCTTCGGGTCGATGGTGAGAATGTCGTGCTCAAGCTGAAAAATGGCAGAGAGGTAGCTTATCCGCTGGCCAAGCTTTCCGCGCAAGATTGCAGCTATGTGCGACAATCCGAGGTCAAGCCGGACACCAAGCCGGTTCTCAATTTTGACAGCCCTTGGCCTCAGTTGGTGGCGTTCAGCAAAGATCCGAAAATCAAGATGGTGGAGGAAAATCCGGCGCAAAAGCGTTTCATCTATGAGAGCGCTAACTATCGTTACCTTTGCGATATTCAGCTCAACCAAGACGTGGTCAGAGATTTTGCGGTGTTATTCGAGGCGACTCAACTTTATTGCCGGACTTTGCCACTTGCCTTTGATGGAGGTGTCCAAGTGGACGGAAAATTCCAAATTTTGTTGTTCGAAAAGTTAGAGGACTACTTCAAGGCGGGTGGCCCAGTCGATACCGCCGGAGTTTTCATCGGTGAACGGCAAGCGGTGCTGATTCCATTGGCTAGCCTCGGGGTCAAAGCATTTGGTAAAAGCTACATGCTAGACCGCAGTAAAAGTAGCACGGTAATTCCTCACGAACTCACTCACCAATTGTCACCGGAAGCCTATTTCGCAAAAGGCGCGATGGGTTGGTTCTCGGAAGGTATCGCAGAATATGTTGCCACCACTCCCTATCAATTCGGTGTGTTTAGCATTTATAGTAATCAAAAAGAGATTGTCGAATATGTCACTAGCTACAGCAACAGGGACAAAGGTGGACGGGCTCTCGGCACAAAAATCAGGATTCCGGCACTGAAGGATTTCATGCTACAGGACTACGCCAGCTTCCAAGAGCAATCGCAACTTAGTTACGGCGCGGCACTGCTCCTGACCAATTATTTTCTCCATCTCGACGGCCGCGGCGATGCCAAACGGCTCAAAGCATTTCTCAAGGCATTGCGCGACGGTCAAGAGAGTGAAAAAGCGCTTGATGTCTTACTTGATGGCCGAACCTTCGAGCAATTGCAAAACGAAATCACCCGTGCATGGCAGCTGAAACGAATCGATTTCACGTTTGGCAAGTCTTGAGCGTCAGTCTGGCTCCTACATCCTTCGTTCACCGGGGAGCAACCAGCTGTTGGGGACGCTTGGGTGGAAAACATAGGTAACGGATTATCCGGAAAAACGCTTGTAAACCGCGAGAACCCCCATCGCGGACACAGAGATCAAGGGCCACTTCGCCGCGATTGGGCCAGACTACTTTGCGGACCCATCCGCTAGCTTCGCGACTGAGGGCTGAGTGTTCTCCCACACCCGTGAGCGCAAGGCCTCGGAAGCGGCGCGGGCTTCTGCTTCTTTTTTACTTTTGCCCTTACCGGTCGCGAGAATTTTTTCCAGCCAAGAAACTTCAGATTGGAACACTCGGCGGTGATCCGGGCCACTTTCGCAAATCACTCGGTAAATGGGGGCTTGAGGGTGAATGGCTTGGAGGAATTCTTGGAGTTCGCCCTTTGGATTACGCTCTTCCGGACTGGTGATCATGTTGCCAATTTCCGCTTCGAACAAACGCAGGATCAAGTCCCGTGCCGGGGTTAAACCCGAATCTAAGTAAACGGCACCGATCAGTGATTCAAAAGCATCTGCCAAGGTTGACAAGCGCCGCCGACCTCCCGTGGCTTCCTCACCTTTACCCAGTAGCACGTAGTCACCAAGATGAATGGCTGCGGCAAAGCGAGCGAGCGCACGGCGGGAAACAACCCGGGAACGCAATTTCGTCAGTCGTCCCTCGGTGAAATCGGGAAACATCTTGAACAACTCGTCGGTCACAATCAATTGCAGCACAGCATCCCCGAGAAATTCCATCCGTTGATTGTCAAAATGCGGCTTCTGCGACTCGTAAGCGAGGCTCGGGTGAGTCAATGCCTCCGCCAATAATAGCGAATTGCGAAATTTGTAGTGAATCCGACTCTCCAGCGGCTGCATCAGTGATTTTGACTACGTTTTCTTATTCCCACTTCAAGCCCCAATGGCAAAAATGGGGTGATCGACGGGACTCGAACCCGCAACAACCAGAATCACAATCTGGGGCTCTACCATTGAACTACGACCACCATTTCAGACAGGACGAGATGGGTAATCGATGGCTGCCGATTTGGGAAGGGAAAAATCACCGAAGTGTGGATCTCATCGCCAACCATGGGCTCGGTGCTTCGAATGCCAATGCCTTTTCCGACGATTTGGACCCGCCGTAGGGTGGCGCTGGACCAAGTGCGCCAGGCTGCTAGGAGCAGTCGATCTGGGCGCTACACGATCGCACTCAAGAATTGAAAGCTATGGTTGCGCTGGCTTTGCAGGAGCTTGCTCCAATGAACCCGGGTAGGATCGCTCGATCTCGGCGATTAGAAAATCAACGAAGCGACCAAGCCCTTGCAGGTTGCTTGGATTGGACCGCGGTTGCCGGGAGCTGTTGCGTTTTAGATTATTCAGCGAATCCCAAGTGATGAAGTCAGCGGGCAGATTGCCCTTCGCATAATCGGGGAAAATTATTTTGATTTTGGGGAGGTAGTCGGCGGAATGAAGCGGCTTGGTAAAATGCCCCATGTTGCCGAAGTCTAGCCACTTTTGAAATGTATCTCCATCCGAGTGGAGGGCGAAAAAGTCCTCGAAGTTGTGGTAAGAGAATAGGAAATCAGGAATACCATCGGGTTTGTTTGCGTAGTCATCTGCGGATTGCTGGTCGTTTCGATGGTAAAGATCGAAGTCGGCCCAAATCTGAATGGCGACCTTTGGACTGTCTTTCCGCGTCTCAGCATATCGTTTTTTCAAGATGCTGAACTTGCCGCCTCCAGCAATGGCCCGTCGCGGAGCGATCAACTTCAATGGCGTCTCGAAAGTATCGCTCAAAAGGGGTTGTCGATCAAGGAAGCTTTGGAAACGCTGTAAATAGACCTGTTCAGACGCTCCTTCGCAGACGATGATGTAGCGGTTACAAGACATGATTTGGGTCAGATTGCTGGATGGGGGATACTCGAATAGAAACCTGCAAGATATTGCTTTCGGAAATTGGTGACGTTGCGGATGTCCTCGCCGTCTTTCTTGGCATCGATCAGACGGCGGATCAGGGTGCCGTTGGCTGTGGTTTTTCGAACGAGGGCGATTTCGGAAAGGCGCAGGATCGAATCATCCAAAATATCGGTGTTATGCGTGGTAATGATGAGTTGCGCACCTTTTGTGTTATGGCTTCGCTTTTTGAAGAGTCTCAAAATTTCCTGCATGAGCAGCGGGTGGAGAGAGCATTCCAGCTCGTCGACTAGGAGCACACCGCCGGTTTTGAGCGTGTAGAGAATAATGCCGATAAGGCCAGCGAGGCGCTGGGTGCCGGTGGATTCGTGCTTTTTGAAATCCAACAGGGTTAGATTTCCGGCAACATCCTTGTGGGTGGTGGTGATTTGCACCGCATATCTTACGCCCGTTGTAGGATCGGTCTTTAAGAGACTCGAACGGTTTTTTTCGTTTGGTGCAAGCTCAGTCTGAATGATGTCAATCGTGGCAATCTCAATATCCAAACGGCGGACCATTTCAGTGATTTCACGAAGAGCGGCCTTTTCGTCTCCTCCGAGGGCCGATGCTAAGATGTCCACCGCGAGAGGAAGGATAATCGGATGCTCATTGGTGTGGAGTCTCAGGCAGTCCTTGAAGTAGCAAAAAGCGTTTTTCAGGTCGGGATGAAGCCCGAGATAGGCGAGGCCGATGCGGTGGAGGAATGGCTTGGTTTGTTGTCCCTCCCCGTCAGAGCACTCGACGCGTAAAATATCGGAAAGTTTTTCTTCCGAGTAAGTCGCGGAAAGGATTTGAGGGGAAAACTTCGGTTTGAGACGCTGGATGGCGTAAATTGGTTTGCCGTTTTTGAGTAATGACTCCTCTTTGATTTCGGTGGCGTTGTGGGTAATCCGGTATTCCAAACGATCATCGCCGACGATGAACTCAAGCGCGAAAGTGGTGTCGGAGAACTTGGGATTGAGTAAATTGGGTTCATACACTCCGGATAAATGGCCATCTTCCTTGAGTAATTTTTGGAGCGCGTCGAAGGCCATCAGGATGTTGGTTTTGCCCGAGGCATTGGCGCCAAAGAAGGCCATGCAGGGAGTCAGTCGCAGTTTGTTGGGGGCTTCAATGAAGGGCATGATTTCCTGCTCTTGGTAGCCGTTGGGGGCTTTACCCTCGCCGTAGGAAAAGTCCAACTTGAGCTCCAGAATTGATCGGAAGTTCTGAATGAAGAAGGAAGATAGCATGATGATGACGGAGTATCTTTAACTTTTCTCTCAAACTCTGAGCTCGTCAACAAAACATGAACAAAAAAATTGTTTATGTTGCGGGTGAATCAATGCGAGGGTTGTGTGGCGTTGGCGAGGAGATCGCGCGAGGACGCATTTTTCGCCGAGGGATTCGATGAGGGGGGAAATGATTTCGCGAACGGTCAGCGGAGCGGGCGAGGTAAATCGCTCTCGATCAAGCCGTCTTTGACCCGGACGATGCGCTTGGCGTAGGCTGCAACCTCGTCTTCGTGGGTGACCATGATGATCGAGATTCCGCGCTCGGAGTTAAGGCGGCAGAGGAGTTCCATGATTTCGAGGGTTGTTTTTGAGTCGAGATTACCGGTTGGTTCATCGGCAAAAAGTGTGCCGGGGTGGGTGACGATGGCGCGGGCGATGGCGACCCGTTGCTGCTGGCCGCCGGAGAGCTCGGCCGGGGTGTTGCGCTCCTTGTCGGCGATGCCGACCTTGGCCAGCGCTTCGCGGGCCATTTCGTGACGTAATTTTCTTGAATAACCGCGGTAAAGTAAGGGCAGCTCGACGTTTTCTAGCGCCGAGGTCCGCGCCAGCAGGTTGAAACCTTGAAAAATGAAGCCTAGGGCGTGGCGACGAAGCAAGGAGCGCTGGTCTTGGCTGAGGCTTTCGATCGCAATTCCCTGGAATCGGTAAGTGCCGGTGGTGGGAGTGTCGAGACAGCCGAGTAAATTCATCAAAGTCGATTTTCCCGAGCCGCTGGGCCCCATCACTGCGACGAATTCACCGATGCCGATGTCGAGATTGATGCCGTTGAGGGCTTTGAAAGCGGCATCGCCCTTGCCATAAGTCTTGGTCAAGCCGCGAAGTTCGATGAGGGATTCCGGCCTCATGGGTTGGGGGCGGGTTTGGCACTGATGATGATGGCGAGGCCTTCGCTGAGACCTTCGCCGGCGGCTTCGGTGACGCGGCCATCGGTCAGGCCGGGTTTCACCAAAACGGCAAGGGGCTTGCCGTCTTTGAGCGCCCAAACACAAGGGCCGTGGGGGCGCGCCGAAACCTTGGGTGCGGTAGCGCCTTGCCACCAGCGGCGGCCACCGGGTGAGAGGCTTTGGACCAATGTCTTTTTGGGAGCAGTGGCTTTACTGAGGAGTTCGAGGGCGGCGGGATCGTAACGCAGTGCGGCATTCGGCACCAACAGCACATTTTCTCGCTTGGCGACTGAAATATCTGCGGTTGCGGTCATTCCTGGGCGCAGGCTGAGGTCGTCATTCACCACTGCCAGTTTGGTGGCGTAAGTGACCACGTTATTGGTGATTACCGAGCCGAACGAGACTCGCTTGACGGCGGCGGTGTAGGTGCGGGTTGGCCAAGCATCGACCTTGAAAGAGGCGGGTTGATCGTTGACCAAGCGCCCGATATCCGCCTCGGCGACGGTGACCACCAGGTCCATTTTGCGCAAATCCTCGGCAATCAGGAACAGCACTGGCGCGGTGAAAGATGCGGCGACGGTCTGGCCAACTTCGATGCTGCGAGTGAGCACGATACCATCGACCGGAGAACGGATGATCGCTTTGGACAAATCCCGCTCGATCGATTTCACGTCGGCTTCCGCTTGGGCGACGGCGGCGGTGACGCTTTCCAAATCTGCTTGAGCGCGATCACCGGCGGCGATCGCGGCATCTAGGTCTGCTTGGGAAGGAGTTTTCCCGGCGCTGAGGCGGTGAAGTTGTTGGAGCCGGGCGAGCGCGGCGGCGTTTTCCAAGACGGTGGCCTTGGCTTGGCTGACCCGAGCTTTGGCGGATAACAGCACGGCTCGACTGCGGTCGGTTTGCTGGCTCAGCTTGGCGGTGTCGAGTTGTGCGATGGGTTGGCCTTTTTTGACCAGATCGTTGGCATCGACGTAAACTTCGGAGACCGTTCCGGAAAGCTCACTGCCGACGGTGACTTGGTTGGTTGGCGCGAGATTGCCGGTAGCGGTGACGATTAGAGAAAGGTCGCCGCGGGTGAGTTCTTGGGTGCTGTAAATCGGCCCGGTGAGGTCCTCATCTTGATTTTTGTAGCAGGCGTAGCCGCCGGCCACCAAAGCCAGCAGTGCGAGGCCGAGCCACCATTTTCGCAGCGGATGGCCAGGCCGAGCTTGGGCGATGATGGCGGCGAGTTCCTTGGCGGAGACGTCTTGTTTCATGAGTGGCAACGAGGAGAGAGAAATCAGGACCAGCCGCCGCCGAGGGCCTTGTAAAGCTGGATGTAAGCGATGCTGCGGTTAGCACGGACTGTAAAAAGGCTGTCTTCGAGGCCGAGCAAGGTACGCTGGGAATCGAGAACGGTGAGGATATCGGTCACGCCTGCTTGGTAGCGCTGTTGGGCGAGTTGTGCGGCTTCCCGGGCAGCAAGCGCGGCTCTTTCCAAAATTTCGAGGCGTTCGCTGGTGCGGCGACAAGCGATGAGCGAGTCTTCGACTTCGGCGAGCGCGGTGAGCACGGTGGAGCGGTAAGTTTGGAAGGCTTGTTGTTCGGAGGCGTTTTGGGCGTCGATGTTAGCGCGGATGCGACCGGCATCGAAGATTGGCCCGGTGAGACCAGCGATGATCCCGGACGAGACGGTTTCTGGGGTGAAAATCCGGGTGGCGCTGAGCGAGTTGAGGCCGAGGCTGCCAGTGAGGTTAAGCGTCGGGAATCGTTCGGCATCTACGGCGCGGCTTTGGGCGGCAGCGGCCAGCAGTTGGTAGCCGGCCAAGCGGACGTCGGGCCGTTGGCGGAGAGTGTCGGCAGGGATTGCCAGCGCCAAACTGCGGGCCGGGTTCGGAATAGATTTTTTGCTGGCGAACAGCAGCGGGTCGAGGCTTCCGGGGGCTTGGCCGGCGAGCAAGGTGAGGCGGTTGCGGGATTGTGAGGCATTTTGCTCGAAGGTGGGAACGGCCGCCCGCGCTTGTTCGAGACTGCTGAGCGCTTGGCTGGATTCGAGCGAGTCGGCGAGCCCAGCTTGGGTCCGCCAAGTGGCGAGGCGTGAGGTTTCTTCGCGGGTTTGAATCGTCTGGCGTAGGACATTGAGCGCTGCTTCATTGACCCTAACTTGGGTGTAGGCGATGGCAATTTCTGCGGCAAGAGCCGCTTGCACCGAGTGGAAATTTTCTTCGGCGGCACCGATTTGGGCGGAGGCTGCTTCAATTAGGCTGCGATGTTTGCCAAAAAGATCGGCTTCCCATGAAGCATTGAGGCCGCTGCCAAAGGTCGAGCTGGAAGCGCTGCCTGCGCCATCATTCGAGCTGAGGTTGCTGGTGGCCGAAGCCGAGCCACGCAGTGCCGGGAACAATGAGGCATTTTCCGAATTTCGTCGCGCCTGTGACTCGCGGATCCGGGCGGATGCAGACTCGACCGTAGGACTCTGGCTGAGGGCTTGGGCAATCAGCTGGGTGAGTGTCGGGTCGTCAAATTTCACCCACCAACGGGTAAGATCGCGGGAAGGCGCGGCTACTGGAAAATGACCGGCATTTTTCCAAGCGGGTGGCAAAGGGACTTTACCGGCAGCCGCAATCGAATGGACCTCGCAACCGGTCATGGCGATCACCAAGAAGCTCGAAACTAAAAAAATATCGCGGAAGTTCATGACAAAATCGCCGATGACTTGGCCGGATGAATCTGGATAAAAGCGGCCATCAGAAAATTAATATCACGCATCCAACCACAAATATGCAACCAAACTGGATTGGATTTCGAGAAATTCATCAAGTGTGAATCAAAGACCTGGCAGCGGGTTGGTTCAAAAGTCGAGATAGATTTCAGTCCGGCGGTTTGCGCGGCGGCCATCCGGGCTATCATCACCGGTGGCGGTGACATTGGGGCGGCGTGGTTGGCTGTCACCTTTAGCAACCGTGACAATTTGGCTGGAGCTGACTCCCGCAAGGGTCAGGAAATCGCGAACGATGTCGGCCCGGCGGGAGGATAGGCTGTTGTTATAATCGCGGGTTCCAAGGGCATCGGTGTGGCCACTGAGGGTGATTTTTTTGCCAGGATCCGAGCGTAGGATCAGACTGACGATTTCGAGTTGGCGGCGGGTCCGCGGATTGATTTGGTCCTGATCGAACTCGAAATAGAGCGCCAAGGTGTCACCGCCGCTGGGGTTTTTGACAAGTGGCGAGTAGTAGAGGTCGCCGCCAGCAACGCGACTGGCATAGTCGGCAAGGAGTTGATTGAGATTGATTTCGGTGACCCGCCAGTTAGTGGCCGAAGATCGCTGTTTCAAGGTCAGGGCAAACTGTGCGCTTTGAGTGGCGTCCTTGGTCTCGACGTTGGCGATGTAGCCGACCGTGTCGTCGCGCTGAAACATCGCTCGCAGCGATTTACTTTTGCGCAGCCGGTATTCGCCTTCTTCAAACAAGATGCACAGGCCGGCGATCTTGGCATCAGAGACGGTCGTGGGATCGACGCAGGCTCGCGCAAACTCGAAGTCTTGCCGAAGAACCGCCTGCAAAAATTGGTCAGCCACATTCAAGGAATCGGTGATTGTGGAGGGTGAAGTTGCGGTGGTAATTGTCGGCGGTAAGGTAATTTTTTCCACGGTCCATTTGCCATTGATACGGCGGAGATCCAACAGCACGTGGTTTTGGCCAGTTGGTGAGCCTTCTAGCTCAAGTGCCCAGCGGGAGCGGAGGTTGAGTTCGAGTTCGCCCACTTCGCGGACCCCATCGGGTTGCCGCAGCCGCAGTGGCTTGGCGGCCAGGGCCTTGAGCTGAGCGAGCGACTCAGGGTCCAAGGCGTTTTTGCCGATCAAGTGGCCGACTTTGGCCAGATCTCCCGCTTCGAGTGCTTTGGCGATTTGTGCAACCAGCACCGCAGGGTCAGCTGTGGCAACCCCGATTCCTAGGTCTGCGAGCACTGTTTCTGGATTTTCCTGGATGGCTGGGTCGGTTAAACCGTTAATTTTCGGCGGTGCAAGGGGGGCGGGGATTGGAGCGAGTGCTTTCGGCAAAGTGGTTGGTTTTACCCCGATCTGGGTGATCAGCATCACCAAGGACAGCGCCGCGAGGACCGTCGCGAGACCGAGAAAAAAGTAAGGAAGCTTAGAACGTTGCATGACAAGCTGGATTAAAACGATAAAGCGAAGCAGGAAATTTCAGCCAATTTGAATCAGCCTTCAGGGGGTAGCGCCGGTAAATTGACCCGGTAAACCTGGTCCTCGCGGAGCAGATGGATACTGGTCTCTTGTATCGCTACCGAAGCCGTAATTTGCTCGGAAAAATCGCTGACTTGGCGAATTCGGTTATTATTGACGGCAATGATCACATCGCCCTTTTGTAACTGAGTTGCGACAAGGCCATTTGCCGTGACTGCGGTAACGGTCACTCCTCGCAATCCGCGAGCGCGCTCGGCGTCTGACAGATCTCGAACTTGCAGCCCGAGTGCCTGAAAGATTTTTGCGGGATCATGGCTTGGGTCTTGGCCGGGTGTCGCGATGGCTCCGCTTTCGGCGATGGTGGTCTTTAGGCGCAGGGATTGTCCTTTGCGCCAGACTTCGAGTGTTTTGAGGCTGCCGACTTTGGCTCGCTGAATCAGCGAGAAAAATTGTGCGTAAGTGTGGATTTTTTCACCATCCATCGCCCGCACCACATCGCCTGCTTGCAAGCCCGCCGCCGAGGCCGGGGACTCAGGAGAAATCCCCAGAACTAAGGCTCCATCCTCCTCATGGTAGTCGAGGATGGAGCGGACTCTCAGATCCAAGTCGTGCATCTGGACGCCGAGGTAGCCACGAATCGGTCGCCCAAGTTTGAGGATTTGGAATAATGCGTCTTTGACGTCGTTCGCTGGGATCGAAAAGCCGACCCCTTGAAACCCTGGATTTTGTTTATCGGGCGAAAAAATAGCGACGTTAATGCCGATGATTTCACCGCGTAAATTGACCAACGGGCCGCCGGAATTTCCCGGGTTGATCGCGGCATCGGTTTGGAACAGATCGCGCTGGTTGTCAGACAGCGAGCGTTCTTTGGCGGAAATGATGCCCTGAGTCACGGTTTCGCCCAAACCGAACGGATTGCCTACTGCCAACACGATTTGTCCGACCTTGACCTGCGCGGAATCCCCCATTTTGAGTGGGGTGAAAGTCTCCGCCGAATCGAGTTTTAGCACCGCAATGTCCAGCAGTGCATCCTCGCCTACCAAATGCGCGGTATAAGTTTTACCGTCATGCAGCGTTACCAGGATTTTTTGTTGGCCCGCGATCACGTGATGATTGGTCATCACATGGCCTTCTGCCGTCACGATCACTCCTGAGCCTTGACCTTGTGTTGGATAATCGAGATTCCGGGTTCGTCCCCAAAGGTCACGCAGCTGCTCGCTACGAACGCCAGTGGTATTGATACTAACCACTGAAGGCACCACCGCTTCGGTCACCCGAGCATATTCGTCGTTGAGCCGGGAGAGCAGCTCAACCGCCCCCAGCTCGAGTGGTGCTTTGTTCGGGAGTGTGAATGGCTGCGGCTTAAATTGTCCCGTGGGTTTAGAGAAAATTGCCAGCACTTGGCTCAAATCCGCCCCCGATCGGCAAGTCCGTAACCCGTAAACGACTCCAAAGGTGGTAGCAAAAACAACGGTGAAGGTTAGCAAGCGACGGAAAATAGAATTCATTGCGCGGGATGGGTGACGGCGCAAACTATGCTTCGGAATTTTAAAGATCCAAGCGTGGAAACGGTAGGCAGTTGCCAAGCGAGCACAAAAACTATCCATAATTACGCCTTGGCCTCGGCCAATGAATCTGAGATGAAATTCAGGATGCGAGTTCCCATTCTTCTGATTTGTTCGGCATTTTTACTCAATCGTGCGCAAGCCGCGCCACTCGCCGCAGCAGATCGTGAAACTTTGCTTAACAATCTGGAAAAACTCGAGCAAACTGCTGACGCGAACGTTGACGCTAGGTTTCGCGTTGCTTTGGCGGATTACCGCACTGCCGTCAGCAGCGATTCTGCGGCCATCGAGCTCTACTTCAGATGCATCGAAAAAATAAAATTTCCCGATTCACGGAAAAAACCCAACGAGTTCATCGACTGGAAGCAGGCAGGAATCAAAAAATTCTCGGATCCTAATTTCCGGCTAGCGCTTCGTTATCAACTTCGTTGGCTGATTTTGACGTTACAAGCCAGTTCGTTGAAAGCGGATCACCACAAGTTGCCGAACGATGCCCAAGACTTGGTTGATGGTATTTTCGATGACTTCGAAAAACTGAGGTACCAACAGGAGACTCTCAAGGCGGCTGTGACTTCATCGGTCTTTGCCCAAGCTTATGAAGTTCATCCTGAAAAGCTGGATGGATGGCCGCTTTCACCGTTAGAGTTGGGCCAAATCTATGATAAAGTAATTTTGCCGCCGTTTCGTAATCCCAATCGCTTGGATGGATTGCGAGCGACTTGGATGAAGCGTATTCGTGAAGAAGGAATCAAAGTGGAATTTAGTGATGATCCCTCGAAGGACGACAAAAAACCAATCTCAAAATTGGGATCGGCCGCCAGCAAACAGTCACCCGAGTTGGAAAAATTCATCCTCCAAAATTTGCCGCAACTCCAGTGGGAAATGGAAATGGACCTCTTTCGAAGTGGTGATGAGAGCGGTGCTGCCGTTCGGATGTTCGTCCACTTGGAAAAAAATCTGGCTCATTCGTCGGTCCGAGAGTGGACGAAGCAACTGCAAAATTTACTCAAGCCGCAGGTTGTCGTGCCGACTACGCCGCCAGCAAAGGAGTCTTAAATTTTGCGGTTAAACGTTTTCTCCCATGACACCAGCAGCTCCCAAGATCGCTTGGTGAACGTCTTCTGCGGATTTCACGGGATAGTCAGTCCCTAACAAAACAGGGCGTTCCTCTTCTGGCACTTGGTCTCGACCGTGCGAGCCTTTGACCAGCGAGGCGTCCAAGGGAATCACGTCCAATAGGCCGCGTAGCCCGAGCTTCTTCTTCAACAAGAATTTCGCAATCCGCAGCTTTGGAAATCGCAGCGTCGGATCCACAAATAACTCACAAGGGTCGTAGCCCGGCTTGCGGTGAATATCAATGGTTCGCGCATAATCAGGTGCCCGCGCATCATCCGTCCAAAAATAATAAGTAAACCACGAGTTCGCTGCTGCCACCGCGATGAAATCGCCCGCCCGTTCGGTCGCTACTCCGGCAGGCCACTCGGTTGCTGCTTCCCGCACCTCGTCGACTCCAAGGGTGTTTACCAGCAAGCTCCTGACCGCCTTGCGAATGGTCGGGTCGTTGACATAAATATGCGCAATTTGGTGATCGGCGACGGCGAAAACTTTGGAAGCGCCGCAGTCCAAGGTTTCTAAGCCGAGTTCCTCTTTGATTTGGAGCCAGCCTTTTTCGCGGAACAAGCGGTTCAGATGAATGGCGTCTGTTACCGGAGAAATTCCGTATTCCGAAAGCACCAGCACTCGGATACCTCGCGCTTCGTAGAAATTGATCAGCTCAGTTGCCAAGTGGTCGATCTTGCGACATTCCGCTGAAATATTCGCAGCCAGTGGGCCGTCTTTTTGTAGCGAATAATCCAGATGCGGTAAGTAGACCAAACTTAAGGTTGGCGCATGTTTTTCCTCCACCCATTTCGCGGCAGCGGCGATCCATTCGGAAGAAGCGATCCCTGAGCCCGGGCCCCAGAACGCTTGAAATGGAAATGGCCCAAGATCGTTTTTCAACTCCTCGCGCATGGTCATCGGCTGGGTATGGACATCGAACACCTTGCGCCCATCTGCCGGATAGAGTGGTCGCGGCGTGATCGAAAAATCGGCGGTGGAATACATGTTATACCACCAAAACAATTTTGCGCAGGTGAAGCCGGGAATCTCTCGTCGCAGTTTATCCCACAGTTTTTCGCCGCGCACCAAGTGGTTGCTCTGTTTCCAGAAACGTACTTCCGCGTTTTCCCGGTCATACCAGCCGTTAGCCACCACCCCATGCTGGCCTGGAGCGGTTCCGGTCAAAATCGACGATTGCGCGGTACAGGTGACCGCGGGAAAGGCTGGCTGGTAAGTTTGCAGCCCATGTTTTGTCGCGAATTGGGTGAGCCCCGGCATATTCACGCCTAACAGCGATTTTGAAAGTCCGACGAGATTGATGACCGCGAGGCGCATGGTAGGGTGGGGGATGATTTGGCTCAGGCGAGGGCGGTCAACAATTTCTCGTGAATACCGCCAAAACCACCGTTGCTGAGGACTGCAATGACGTCGCCAGAGTGAGCTTGGGCTTTGACTTTGGCGATGATTGTTTCGAGGTCGGGCAGATACCAGCCTTGGCCGCCGAGGCGAGCGATGTCGGCAGAGAGCTGGTCGGGATTGAGTCGATCGTTTAAAGGAATTTTGTGGAGATCTGGAATGGCGGCGACGATGGCGAAATCGGCGGCGGCGAGGGCCTCGGCGAGCTCGTTTTGGAAAACGGCGCGGCGGGTGGTGTTGGAGCGTGGCTCGAACAAAATCCACAGCCGCGAATTCGGATGGCGTTGGCGCAGGCTTTGCACCGCAAGGCGGATGGCGGTGGGGTGATGGGCGAAGTCGTCGATGACTTTGATGCCATTGACCTCACCGCGGAGTTCTTGGCGGCGGGCGACGCCCTCAAAGGATTCGAGTCCGGCACGGATTTCTGCGGTGGAGAGGCCTGCGTAGGTCGCGGCGGCGATCGCCATCGCGGCGTTGCGGACGTTAAACTCACCGGTCATGCCGGTGAAGTAAGAAATACCGCCGAGGCTGAATGAACTGCGGGTGGGCTCATAACTGAGGTTCTCAATTCGTAAAATACAGTTTTCGCCGAAGCCGACGGTGGTGACGGGGCAGGGGGCGGCGGTGGCGATGTCTAGGCAATTTTGTTCGTCACCATTGATATAGGCCATGCCACTGCGAGGGACGATGTTGAGGAGGCGGCGAAAGGTCAGTTTGATTTCGTCGATGTTGTGATAAATGTCGGCGTGGTCGAACTCGATGTTGTTGACGATGACGCACTCGGGCAGGTAGTGGAGGAATTTCGAGCGTTTGTCGAAGAAGGCAGTGTCGTATTCGTCGCCTTCGAGGACGTTGAATTCTGAATCCGTGAAATAAGCACCGCCCTCGAGGTTTTTGGGTAGTCCGCCGATCATGTAGCCAGGATCGCGATCGGCATTTTTAAAAATCCATGCGAGCATCGATGAAGTGGTGGTCTTGCCGTGAGTGCCGGAGACCACGAAATTGCGTTTACCGCGGAGGAAGAACTCTTTCATCACTTCGGGCAGC
This sequence comes from Akkermansiaceae bacterium, assembly GCA_043782285.1. GTDB lineage: Bacteria > Verrucomicrobiota > Verrucomicrobiia > Verrucomicrobiales > Akkermansiaceae > Luteolibacter. The sequence goes on from JAYWAR010000404.1 coordinate 25,243, forward strand.
GAATGATAGAGCAGTTTACGGTCGAGCGCGGCCTCGGCCTCGGGATTACCGCGGGAAATCGCGTTACCGATGATCACGACGTCAGTGTCTGCCGGGATGTTATCTTGGTGGTAGCCTTCGGTAAGTGTGATGCCTTGCTGGCGCAGGAAATCCGACATTGGCGGGTAAACACTGGAGTCAGAGCCGGTGACGGTGAAGCCACGTTGTTTCATGGCGGCGGCGACGGCTCCCATGGCCGTGCCACAGATCCCGGTGAAGTGAAATTTATTTTTGGCGGACATCGAAGGGGGGGAGCCTATGAGGCGAATCGCGCGCTGCCAATCCGGAATAATGCTGGGCTCCATTTCACCCTGGGGGACAGGCAAACACAAAAAACGTCCTACCGGAAACCGGAGGACGCTTAATCATGGATTGAAGTGCGAAATGAGAATTCGGCAATTACTTCGAGTAGTGCACTTCAGGAGCTGCTGGGATTTCTCGGAACTGAGGCAGTGGGCGGAGGCCAGGTGCTT
>JAYWAR010000405.1:0-3487 GCA_043782285.1 Akkermansiaceae bacterium
TAAACTCTTCTTGGTATGGTTTGATGGATTTCATCGGAGTGAGTGTTATGCGTTATTTTCCGCTCCGCTAGCACTCCGAAAAAAGGTTACAGGCTCAAAATCAGCGCCACCACGATCTCGGTCGGTTGGCGGCACTTCACCCCAGCAACGAATACTACCGGCTCACCCCACGCCCCGATTGGGTTCAAGGTCGGTAACGAGACCCTTTTCAGCGGCCCATATACGCTCGCGATCCATGCAATAAACTCCAGCGCCATCGCCGCTATCACTGCCAACGGCAACACCTGCATTCCCTTCGTCAACAGCGGAACCCCATTGGGAGAGTTTGATAATCGCGGCAGCGGCGCAGCTCGTCGGGCCTCATCGCAACTTAGAGAATTGGGGGGGCTGCCCGTGTAATGGGCGCTTGCCGAAACTCCCCAATCCGCGATTGATTGACTTCCACCACGGCTACAAGCGTCATTTTCCGGGGATTCTTTGCAGTTCTTGTCACATCCGGGTTGCGGGAAGCCCAAGTCTGTGGATCTTATGCCAAGCCTTACGACCATGGCAGCCACCACGACCCCGTCTCCCAGCAACGCTCTTTTCCCGTTCGAACTCGTCCGTCCAGAGCTCGAACGAGTCGAAGTCTCCATCCGCGAACAAGTCCGCGCCTTCGATCCTGCGGTCGAGCCCTACATCACTTACATTTGTAATACCTCGGGCAAACGAATCCGGCCCGCCCTGGCAATTCTAGTCGGCGGTGCCGTCGGTGAAGTCACCGAAAATCATTTGAAAATTGGTGTCATCCTTGAGCTGATCCACATGGCCACGCTGGTTCATGACGACATTATGGACGGCGCAAACACCCGCCGGATGGTCCCGACCGCCAACGCCAAATGGGGCAACGCCCTCTCCGTCTTGCTCGGCGACGTGCTATTCTCTCACGCTCTGACTCTCGCCACCGATTTCAACAGCATCGACATTTGCCGCAAAGTCGGCAACGCCGCTCGCGAAGTCTGCCAGGGAGAAATCATCCAGACTCAGCGACGCTTCGACCTCACCTTCACCAAAGCCGAGTATTTCCAGGTGATCGAAATGAAAACCGGGGCACTGTTTGCCGCCGCTACCGGCCTCGCCGCCAACCTTTCCGGCCTCCCCGCCAATACCGAGGCTAGCCTTTACCGCTACGGCATGAAACTCGGCACCGCCTATCAAATTTACGATGACTGCCTCGACCTCGTCGGCTCCGAGGAAATTGTCGGTAAGACCCTCCGTACCGATCTGCTCAAAGGCAAGCTCACACTACCGATTCTTAATCTGCTCGAAACTGCCTCCGAAGCTCAGCGTCTCAAGCTCAACAAGCGAATTCTCGACCAAGAGCCGCTCGATCTGCCCATCTTGCTCGGCATCGCCGAATACGAAGGTGCCATCGAAAGTGCCGTCGAAACCGCGTTGGCTCTGCTGCAGGAATGCCGCAATGACCTTGCGCCACTTGGTAAATCTATCCACGCTGATGCCCTTGCACAGATTACTTGGTTCCTCGCGGGTTTGCTGGAAAAATGCCGCCGCTAAAGCGCTCAAAAATCGAGCCCATCCCCCTACCCTCCCATTTGCCTTCTATCATGACTCCCTCACCCCGCAGACTTCTGATCATTGGCGGCGGATTCGCTGGGCTCGAGTGCGCCCACCAACTCGCCAATGACGACCGCTTCGAAATCACTCTCGTCGATCGTACCAACCACCACCTGTTTCAACCGCTACTCTATCAAGTTGCTACCGCTTCGCTGGCCGGCCCGGACATCGCCCGCTCGATCCGCCAAATCCTCGCCGAGGCCAAAAATGTGACCGTCCTGATGGACGAAATTGCCACCATCGAGCCCGGTAACAAACAAGCGATCGCTCTCTCAGGCACGATCTATCCTTACGACTACCTGCTGCTCGCTGCCGGAGCCCGCACCAGTTATTTCGGCCATGATGAATGGGCGGAACACTGCCTCGGCCTCAAATCACTGGCCGATGCCCAAAACATTCGCCGCACCGTTCTCTCCAACCTCGAAAGAGCCGAACTTACTACCGACGAGGCCGAACGGACACGCCTCATGACTGTCGCCATCGTCGGCGGTGGCCCTACCGGCGTTGAACTCGCGGGTGCCTTTGCCGACCTCGTTCATCGTTGTTTAAAATCCAATTTCCGCCGGATCGACACCGCAAAGCTGCGAATTATCTTAATCGAAGGCTCGGAGCGAGTCCTCGAAGCCTACGACTCTGAACAAAGTCTTTACGCCCGCAAACGGCTCGAAAATATTGGCGTGGAAGTCCGCAATAACACTCGCGTCACCCACATCCGGGAAGCCGCTCTCGAATTCAAAGACGGCAGCGTGCTCGAAGCCGCCGCCATCATCTGGGCCGCCGGCATCGCCGCCAGCCCGCTCACCGCCTCACTCGGCGTCGCCACCGACCGCGCGGGACGAATCACTCCTGCTCCCGATCTCTCGGTTCCGGGTTACCCCGAGATCTTCCTCGCCGGTGACCTTGTCAGCATGAAAGATTGCGATGGCCAAATGGTTCCGGGCGTCGCTCCAGCCGCAGTCCAAATGGCGGCCCACGTCGCCAAAATCCTGCAAGCAGAGTTCGCTCGCGCAACGCCCAGCCCCCGGCCGCCTTTCGATTATTTCGACAAAGGGATGATGGCGATTATCGGCAAAAACTACGCCGTCATGAGAGCCGGCAAAGTGCGGCTTCAAGGTTTCATCGCCTGGCTCGCTTGGCTGTTCATTCACATCACTTTCCTCGTCGGCTTTAAAAATAAACTCTCCGTGCTCCTTGGCTGGGCATATTCTTACATCATCAATAATCCCGAGGCTCGGATCATCGTCAATCCTCCGACTGCCAACACCGCCGGAAAAACACCGCTCAGTTAAAACCAAAATCCCGGTGACGCCGTGCCTAATCAAGTCCACGATCCTCGCCAGCTTTTTCCAATTATGACTCGTTTGAAAATTTTTTCCGACTCGCAATTGAGCGAGAACGCCGCCCGCTTGTTAGAGCGAGGCATTGCTCCCCATCAGCTAATCGTGCCGCAAACTCGTGCCAGCTCAGTGCTGGCGGTCTCTTTGCCCGATCCGGAATTTTCGCAGGCAGACATCGCCTTCGGCCAGCCGGATTTAGCCAGCATCGCCAGTTCGAAGCGCTTAAAATGGCTGCATCTTAGCTCGGCAGGATTCACCCGTTATGACACCCCAGAGTTTCGCGAGCTTGTTGCGGAACGTGGCTTGAGAGTCACCAACAGCTCAGGCGTTTACGCCGCAGCCTGTGCCGAGCAGGTTTTAACCTTTATGTTAGCCCACGCCCGCAGACTGCCGCAAGCCTTGCGCAGCCATGCCGCCAATGGCGACGCAGAATGGTTTCAGCTCCGTGGCGATTGCCTTTCGCTGCGCGGCCAACAAGTGGTGATCCTCGGCTTCGGTGGAATCGCAACGCAATTGGTTAAATTACTCGCGCCCTT
>JAYWAR010000406.1:0-9567 GCA_043782285.1 Akkermansiaceae bacterium
GTCAGCAGCGAGGTGAAGAAGGAAATGAACCCTCAGTGAGACCCTAGTCATGAGCTCACCTGCCTCACTCAGCCTCCCACCGTGGGCCAGGGAAATCATCGACCTTTACGAATCCGGGGCCTGTGCTCAATTCATCCTCCACGGAAATGTCGAGGACCGCCTGTTCCTGCCGCTCCCCGGGACAGCTTCCAAACTTGTCTCGCTCAACGAGTTTTTGCGCGACCGCTTGTTAGCCAGTTTTGACGTCGTCATCAGCTACGACCTTGGAAATGGCATCCGTGTCGAAAAAGGCGGCGATCGTTTTGCTGAATGGCCACCCGCTCGCCAAGAAGCGACCCTGGCGAAAGCCCCCCGAGAAGCCTTCGTCATTCTCACCCACTACCTGCGTTTTTGTGCGAACATCGGTCAACTCAAACCTGATAAAATCACGCGAGTTGCTGTGATCGTGCGAGACGCCGGACTCATCGTCCCACCCACCGGCGGCGGTGCGAACTATGAGCTCAGTGCCATCGCCAGCCAACTCCGGGAGTGGGCTGCGGACGACACCCTCGCGAGACAACATTGCGCGACTTTCCTCCTCACGGAAAACCTCAATGATCTCCACCCGCTCGTCGCCCGGAATCCCCAGTCCGCCTGCATCGCCATCCCCTTACCCCAGCAAGCAGAGCTGCTACCCGCGCTGAATCACCTCGGCACGCTCTACCCCATCCCGCTCCAGCCCTTCACCCCAGACTTCGCAGAACCCGCTGCCGCCCTCACCGGTGCCACTCTCAGTTCCATCGAGACCCTCTTACAAACACGCCAACACCATGCGGAAAAGCTCACCCCGCTGGATCTCGCACGGCTGAAAAAAGACCTCGTCGAGAAAGATGCTCAGGGCCTCATCGAGTTCATTAAAACCGATCGCACGCTGGACGACCTTCACGGCCAGACCGCCATTAAAAACTGGCTGCGCCAAGACATCGCCCTTTGGCGTGCTGGGGATCTCGCTGCCCTGCCGATGGGTTACCTCTTCTGCGGCCCCGTCGGAACCGGTAAGACTTTCATGGTCGAGTGCCTCGCCGGTGAGGCCGGGGTGCCCGTCGTGAAAATGAAAAACTTCCGCGACAAATGGGTCGGCAGCACCGAGAGCAACCTCGAGAAAATCTTCCGGCTGCTTGATGCCCTCGGTCGCTGCATCGTCTTCGTGGACGAGGCAGACCAAGCCCTCGGCCGCCGCAGTGCAGATTCCGGAGACTCCGGCGTTTCTGGCCGTGTCTATGGAATGATGGCGGAACGGATGAGCGACTCCCGTAACCGTGGCCGCATCCTCTGGGCCCTTGCCACCAGCCGACCTGACCTAGTCGAAGTGGACTTAAAACGACCTGGCCGCGTGGACGTGAAAATCCCCATTTTCCCCACCGCCACCGCCGAGGAAGGCTACCAACTCATCCGCTCACTCGCCAAGCGCCGCGGCGTGGAGCTTGCCCCCATCCTACCCGAGAGTTTTCGTCCGATGATCCCGGACCTCCTAACTCCCGGTGCCGCAGAAGCCCTCTCCGTGAAGCTCTACCGCACGCTCAAAACAGCACCCACCGAGCCAGAGCAAGCCCTCACCACCGCACTCCGGGACTACCAGCCACCCGTGCCGCCAGCCATCATTTTAGCCCAGATCGCCCTCGCCGTCGCAGAAGCTACCGACCTCAGTTTCGTCCCCGAGCGCTTCCGTAGTTCGCCGGGTATGCCCTGACAGGAAATTCTCTAGATGTTTGAAATTGTTGATATTCAGGGCACTTCTGGATAGACGGTGTTTTGAAAAAATGGATTCGAGTGACTGACAATCTGGAAGTTTTTTTCGCTCTACCTTGCGTTTTTGAAGCGGGCGCGGTCGGAGATTTGCTATTTGGTGGCGTCGCCGTTGAGGTTTCCGAGCCGCAGGAGAAATTTTTCCTAGGGGATCAGGTCGCGTGGCTTGAGGATGCCGGTGGTTTTGCGGGCCACGGCTTGTTCGTGCTCAAGGGCGCTGAAAAGGCCTCCTCCTTGCTCGGTCTTATGGTCGCTTTTCATGCATCATCGTGGCGGATCGAGGTGCACGATACATGGACTGAGTGAGGTAAGAGGTTTTCAGAGGTACCCATTATTTAAATCGTTTTACTGCGCTGAGGAGCTGGGCCGATGCTCCCGCCTGAAATGAATTTTGCGGGATAATTGATCGTCGTGCAATCGTTGCGGCCTTTACCGACTGCTGCGACCCAGCGGACAATACGACGTAAGGATTGTTTCGTATCCCAAGTCATGTGGGCGAAGGTTGGGTGACACCAGCTGAGTGAATTGTCATCCGTTGCGACCAAGGAGACTTGCTCGGGCACCTTGATCCCATGGCGAAGTAGAAATTGCATCGCGGCGAGCATTCGAGGTTCTTCATCGACGATTAAGGCGGTCGGCGGCGTGGAGTGAAAAAGTTTTTTGAGCAGGGAGTGAAATCCTTCGGGAGTCTCTTTCCAGTCGGGTAGATTGTAGTCGCCAGTTGTGATCCCGTGGTTGCTGAGTTCATTCAAAAAGGCGGATTCGAGTTGGCCGAGTGTGGGTTTACGTCGAGCACCGCGGACGATCAGGACGATGCGGTGGTGGCCAAGTTCAATCAGTTGGCGGACGGCAGCTTGATAAGCCGGTATTTTGTCTGGTCCGGTGCGGGCAATCGAGAGCCCTTCGGTACGGCCATAGAGGGCTAAGCAGGGCAAGGGCTGAGAAGAAAACCACTCGAGGACTTGGGGGGAGCCGGAGCTGATGATCCAAGCATCAGCAGGGGTTTTGGCGAGCATGCTTTGGATCCTCTGGAGATTGTGTTGGAGTCCGACCTGAGATTTTCGGGTGAGAAATGCGATATGACCCGCCGATTCCAAGTCCTGTTTAATTTGTTGAACCATACCATCCTGAGTATGAGTATTTAAGGGAACATCATGAATAAGAATACCGATTCGCAGTGCGCGGTGGGTGTTGCTGAGGTCGACGATGGTACGTTGGCAGCCACGGCCATGGGAGACGACGATTCCCTCGGCTTCGAGTTGGCGGAGTGCGGTGCGTAAAGTTTGTGGTGAGATATCCAGTTCGTTCGCAAGTCGTAACTCACCGGGTAATGTTCCGCTCCAGCGTCCGGTACGAAATCCCTCGCGTAAATGCGTGGCAGTTTGCTCGGCAATGGTAACTCGGCGCAAAAACATCGGGCTTAAACCACTAATTTTTCAAGCGGATTGACCAGAAAATTCTTAAAGTCTGCTTGTCGCAGAAAGGCAGATCGTGGATTTTCAAGATCTGCGGTGAGTTTACGGAGGTGGGAAGATCGCAGAACTGTGGGGGGGCAGTGGTTGGGGAGGATTCGAAGCGGGTTTTTTGGATTTTTTCTTAGGTGCTTTGACTGTGATAGGCTAGACCCGGGGATGGATGAACTGACACGCGATCACGGACTGCAGCCACTGGATGGGCTGATGGTTCGCTGGAATATTGCCAATCATGAATTGGTGGAAGTTTCGACCGAGCAATTGAACCACAAGCAGGTGCAAAAAGCGCGGAAAGGCCGACAACTCACGCTGCATTTGATGCAAAAATTGATGCGTGCGCTGAATGAAGCGGCAGTGGGAAAGCTCGCCAAGCCACAGAAGGCGATGTTTGTGCCGTATTTGCATAAGCATTTGTTCAATTATGCGAAAGGGTATGCCGCCGCTTGGGCCGATCCAAATGAGGAGTTGATGCCGAAGTGAATGGCGACCAAGCCAAGTGGATTCTCGTTGGACAAGGCCTCGCGGGGACTTGCTTGGCGTGGGCGCTGTGGCAGCGTGGGGTGAAATTTTTGGTGGTGGACCGTGGCGTGGGCGGTAGCTCGCGGATTGCGGCAGGGATGGTGAATCCGATTACCGGCAAAAACTTTGAGCCGAGTTGGCGAATTGAAGAGTTTTTGCCGGAAGCGCTGGGATTTTATGCTTGGGTGGAGGAACGACTCGGCCAACAAATTTGGCGGCCATTTCCGGTATTGCGCCTGGCTGGATCGGCTAAGGAATGGCGGAAAATTGTTTCAAAATTGGAATTGGCGCACGTAGCGCCGTGGGTGCTTGGTGAGGTGGCGGTGTCACAAGGTTGGGCGGGAGCTGTGGAATTGCGTGGTGGTGGCTGGCTGGACACTCGGGCATTTTTGGACGGCTCAAGGGCATTTTTTGAAGCGCTTGGTTGCTACCAGAGTGGCGATTTTGTCACTGGAAATCAAAGCCAGCAGGTAATCCATTGCGACGGTGCGGCGGGCTTATTGGCGGGGCACTGCGGTCCGTCGCGGTGTGCAAAAGGCGAAATTCTTAGCGTGCGGGCGAGCGATTGGGATGAGACGCACATCCGAATCGGGGCGGGTGGCTGGCTGATCCCGCAAGGGCAGCGCATTTTTAAAGTTGGTTCGACTTATGAATGGCTCGAACTTGACGAAGTACCGACGGCCAAAGCGCGCCTGCGGGTGGAGGAAATCGCGAGTCGCTTGGGTGGCGAGGGCTTTGAGGTGATCCACCATCAAGCGGGAATTCGGCCGATTTTGCGCCGTAGTGAGCCGCTGATCGGGCCACTCAAGGAAGGGGCGTGGATGTTCAATGGGCTGGGTTCGAAAGGCTCACTTTACGCGCCAGGGATGGCGAGGCGTTTGGTGAGTTGGCTGTTGGACGGCACTGAGCCTGAGCTGGAAGTGGACTTTCGGGTATATCGCGATCAAACTCGAAATCATGAATCCGGTTGATTTAAATTTCCCGCCACGACCCACGGCGTTGGCTCAAGAGATCCTCAAGCCTTTAATTCGGGCGGGGGATTGGGTGATTGATGCGACAGCGGGCAATGGCCATGATACGGTTTTTCTCGCAGCTTGTGTGGGGGCTGAGGGGAAAGTGCTTGCTTTTGACGTGCAGCAAGTGGCGTTGGCCAGTGCACAGGCACGAGTGGCGGTAGCGGGCTTTGCGGCAAGAGTTGAGTTTTTCCATGAATCTCATCGGCAGATGGAAGCTCATGCGGTGAAAAGTTCGGTGGCGGTGGTGATGTTTAATCTCGGTTATTTACCGGGAGAGAATCACGAACTGACGACGGAAACTGAGGAAACGTTGGGCGGATTAGACGGCGCGGCGCGACTGCTAAAAACAGGCGGGATGCTGTCCGTGATTTGTTATCCGGGGCATCCCGTGGGCGCCGCCGAAGCGCTGGCGGTGGCGGAGTGGATGAGTGCGCTGGCGGCTCAGGGGTGGCGGGTGGCGAGGTATGAGACGGTGGGGACCCGGCGACCGGCACCGTTGTTGTGGCTGGCTGGCAGAATTGCTGACTGAAGCCGTCGGAACAAGTTACTTGGCAGTGGGTTTAAGTTCGCTGAGGAGCGCCTCGACGGTGAATTCCACAAAAGAGCCGGGTGCCCCTGTATAATGGATTTTTCGTTCAGCATCCAGCACGTAAACGAGTGGCCAGTTTCCGATGCGGTATTGTTTGGCCAGTTTGTTTTCGGGGTCGGAGAAGTTGGGCCAGGTGATGGTATTATCTGCTTGTAGGGCGCGGAGTTTTTCGACGGGGTCGTTGTTCACGCCGAGGATGGCAAGTGCTCGCCCTTTGAATTTGGTTTGCAGTGCTGAGGTGATTTGAAGAATGCGTTTGGCATCGTCAATTTCGCTATTCCAAAACAACAGGACGATGATTTTGTCTGGATGAGCTGCGAGTGAAAGTGGCCGATTGCCGGAATCGACGCCAACCAGGTTGGGAGCAACCCGGCCTCTGGAGAGAAATTGAATAATATAAAGCTCGTCCTCGGCGAGCTTGGCGACCGTGGTGTCGCCGATTTGGACATCGGCGCTCTGAATGATGGCTTTGCGGAGACGGGTAAGTCGCTTGCCCATAATTTCGCCTTCACTGCCGAGGGCTTTGAGCTGCATCGCGACACCGAGGGCCGCGACGCCTTGTGTTTTGAGATCCGGGTTAGAGGTTTGGATTTTTTCGAGGACTGCGAGCGAGCGAGGACTCGGGCTGAAGGCAAGTGCGAAGCAGATTGGGATGAGTTTGGGGCTTTTGAGGTGGTAGGTTTCAATCGCCTTGTAGATCGCATCGTTTTCTTGGGTGAAAATTGGGGCAGCAGTACCGCTCGAGTCGATGGCGTGAAGGCCCGGGGTGGTACGTAGAAACCAAGCGACTGGCTCGAGAGTCCATTCTTCGTTAAGCGATGAACTGATGCTGGCCCAAATTTTACGGGCGAAAGGGCTGGCATCAGGCCGCTTATCCAAAATTTTAAGCCGGTCTTCGGCAGTGGTGGCGATACGAATCTCCAACGACCACTTGTCGAGGGCGAGTTGGTAAGATTTTTCGAGGCTCTGGGTTTCAGCCAAGGTCGCGTCGAGGCGAGTAAAGATCAGCAGAGTCAATAGGGCGATGAGGCAGCTCAAACGGTTCATGAGAAAAAGGGTATGAGTGGAGAGTGGTGAGAAAAATCCGAAAAACGAGTCAAGCGATCAAAATTCGGGCGGTTTCGCGTGCCCACTGGTCGGCGGCAACGACCGATTCTAAAGTGAAGGATGCGGGTAGTGAGTGGGCGGCCATGACTGCGGTGACGCAGTGCCAAATACCGGGGAAGGAGGTTTGACCTGCTCGGAAGGCATCGACGGCAATCTCGTTGGCGGCATTGTAAACGGCAGGTAGCGTGCTGCCGGTCAACCCGGCACGGCGAGCAAGATCGAGTGCGGGGAAATCGCTGCGGCGCGGCGCTTCGAATTCCAATTTCGCGAGCGCGGGAAAATCCAGTGGCGTGAGGCCACTTTTGAGCCGCCGTGGCCAAGTGAGTGCATACTGGATCGGGAAACACATGTCGGTTCGGCTGAGTTGGGCGAGCACCGAGCCGTCGCTGAACTCGACCATCGAGTGGACGATGCTCTGCGGGTGGACGACCACGTCAATTCGTTCCATTTCGATACCGAAGAGCCAGCGGGCTTCGATCATTTCGAGGCCTTTGTTAAATAGGGTCGCGGAGTCGATGCTGATTTTGGGTCCCATTTCCCAAGTCGGGTGTTTGAGGGCTTGGGCAAGAGTGACTTGAGGGATTTTCTCGGCCGCAAGGGTCCGAAAAGGGCCACCCGAGGCGGTTAAAATAAGGCGGGAGACTTCGGCCTGACCGCCACGATGACCGTCTAAGCATTGGAAAATCGCGTTGTGTTCACTATCGACTGGCAGCAGTTTAACTCCGTGTTGTTCGGCGGCGCGGGTAATGATTTCACCGGCCATCACGAGGATTTCTTTGGAGGCAATGGCTAGGTCTTTACCGGCTTCAATCGCAGCAAGTGCGGGATATAGTCCAGCAGTGCCGACGATGGCGATTAGCACGATGTCGGCATCGATGAGGGTGGCGAGTTCAATTAGCCCAGCTGCACCCAAATGAATTTTCACCCCCAGTGGGAGGAGAGCCCGCAGCGCAGCCTCTTGAGAAGCGTCGTAGAGTCCAACATGGCGGACGCCAGTGTCGCGGGCTTGGGCGGCGAGTTGAGTGATGTTGCTGCCGGCGGCGAGGGCGATGATCTCGATTTCATCGGGTAAGTCGCGGGCGACTTTGAGAGTCGAGCCGCCGATCGAGCCGGTTGAGCCGAGGAGTACCACTCGGCGTTTGCGTGACCAAGCACTCATGCGGCGGGAAGGAGCACCCATTTTAGGTAAAAATAAAGTGCGGGGGCAGTGAAGCAGATGCTGTCGATGAGATCGAGCGAGCCGCCAATTCCCGGGAGGATGCGGCCGGAATCCTTGGCGTTGATAGCCCGCTTCAATACGCTCTCCGCTAGGTCGCCGATGACGGCAAGGATGCAAAGCAGAAAACCGAGACAAATGACGTGGCCCCAGCCTTTGAAAAAGCCGAGTTGACCGGGGAAGAGCGCGTAAAGTCCGCAAGCGGCGAGTTGTGAAAACAACAAGGCTCCGCCGAAACCTTCCCAAGTTTTACCGGGACTGACGTGTGGGATCATTTTGTGGCGACCGATTAGCGAGCCGACGATGTAGGCTCCCATGTCGGTAAATTTAGTCACTGCAAGTAACCAAAGCAGTAGGAAAACGCCAGCACCTGAGCCGAATAAGGATTCCGGAACCATCACCGTCAGTCGGGCGGCGAAGTTGAAAAGAAAAGCGATGTAAACAAAGCCTAGTAAATTAGCGGCAACTGCGAGTAGCCCCTCAATGCCACGGCTCGGCAAGCGGAGTTGTAAGGTAAAGGCACCGACAATGGCGCTGAAAATTGCTAAGGCATCGATGTCCGGTGGGATCGATTTACCACCGGTAAGGAAATGCCCGTAAAGGTAGCAGCTGTAGATGGTTGCGAGTAGAACTCCAAAACCTGAGAAGCATTTGATGTTGGCCGCACGCAGCATTTGAAAATACTCAATGGTGGCGATTAAAGTGAGTATACCAATGAGACCGAGAACGGCCCACGGGCTGCGGCTGACAAAAATAGCGGTGACTAGAGCCCACAGCACAAGGGTGCTGGCGCTGCGGCGGGCAAAGACCCGTGCTTTGGACGGAGTGGTAGGCGTGGTGAGGTCTGCCATTTTCAAGCGAATCCAAGACGGCGGCGACGGGTGTGGCAACTCATTCATCGGATCTTGCGCAACCTTTTTTCAAAACCGTGGTTGGATGGAATGTCGAGACAACAACCCAGTCTCAATCTCCAACATAAAACCAATTATGAAATCGACCCAATTATTCGCTCTTGGTGCCCTGATCAGTACCTGCACGTTCGCGACCGCTCAAGACAAGTCGCAGCCGCCAGCAGGTGCGAAGCGCGAAATTCCTGCCGAAGTGCTCGCCAAGTTTGATACCGACCACGATGGCAAGCTTTCTCCCGAAGAGCGCAAAGTCATGCACCAAGAAATGAAGGCGATGGAAGAAAAGCATCATGCCGCGATGCTCGCGAAGTATGACAAAGATGGGGATGGTAAGCTTTCCGAGGCGGAGAAAGCGACGATGAAGGCAGATATGAAAGCGAAGCGTGAAGCATTGTTGGTAAAATACGACGCCAACAAAAATGGCAAGCTTGATCCGGAAGAAGTCAAGGCTGCGCGTGAGGCTGGCGAAGAGCTTCCGCCGATGCACCGCCCGGGTGGTAAAGGTGGAAAAGACGGTAAGGGTAAAGGTGGTGCTGCGGATGATCAAGCGGATCAGCCACCTGCCGCTCCAGCTGAGTAAGCCGCAGTCGGTTCAATCTTTGACCCACCATTTTAAAAAAACCGCAAGTGGCGAGATGCCGCTTGCGGTTTTTTTGAGGATGGGTTGGTCGCTGGTACCGGAGCCATGGTTCCGGCCGACTGGATTATTCCATTCGGTGGATACCGAGCGGATTGGCGTCCTGAAGTTCTGCTGGAAGCGCGGTATCTGGGAAACTTTGCCAAGCGATGGCACGGCAGAAGCGGAAGATTGCCATGGTGCCGACCGAGGTGCTGCGGCCGTCGGAAGTGGCAGGGAAAGGGCCACCGTGAACCATGCTGTCGCAAACCTCGACGCCCGTTGGAAAACCATTGAAAATTAACCGGCCGGCGCGATTTTGCAGCGCAAAAACCAAGC
>JAYWAR010000407.1:0-3455 GCA_043782285.1 Akkermansiaceae bacterium
ATCATCCGGACGGTGGTAGTGGCTCCGACCTTGGACAATGTTGTTATTCTCGGGCTGATTGTGTTGATCCGGACTTTTCTGAGTTTCGCTTTGGAGCTCGAGTTAGACGGCCGTTTTCCTTGGCAGCGTGCTCCGTCGCAAAAGTCTCACTCAGATTGAATGATTTACGGTTGTCGGTGTGTTCGGAGTTCTCGCAGGATCAGGCTTGGCGAATTCCAGATCCGCACGCATCTTACGCCATCCCCGTATCGCATGAAGATCCTAAGCTACCTTGATCCTGGCTACGCGCCATTTGTCCGCCGCCTCAACCGTCGTGCGCTGCCGGTTCCCGGGGTGCAGGATTTGGTCACTGAAATTATCGCTGAAGTCGCATCCAAGGGCGACAAGGCGCTGCTGGCGTTTACCAAGCGCTTTGATGGTGCGACACTTACCGCAAAAACGTTGTTTGTCAGTGCCGCGGAATTTGCTGCTGCCGAGAGTGAGGTTACCGATCAGACCAAAATCGCGGTCGCTCGCAGTTTGAAAAACATTCATTCTTTTGCGAAGCGCAGCCTGCGCAAAGATTGGTCCGCGAAAAATGCCGAGGGTGCGACGGTCGGCGAACGTTTCACGCCGTTTGAACGAGTGGGTGTTTACGTGCCGGGAGGCAAGGCACCGTTAGTTTCTACCGCCTTGATGACTGCCGGATTCGCCCAAGCGGCGGGAGTGCCGGAAATCCTCGCGGCCACCCCCTGTGGTCCCGACGGCACGGTGAATCCAGCCTTGTTGTATGCGCTGCAAGCCGCAGGCGTGACCGAAGCGATCAAGGTCGGCGGGGCGCAAGCGATCGCGGCGCTGGCTTTAGGCACCCGCTCGATCCGACCGGTGGAGCGAATTTTTGGGCCGGGTAATCGGTTTGTGGTTGAGGCGAAGCGCCAGCTGGTGGGTGCGGTTTCAATTGATTTACTGCCCGGGCCGAGCGAGATTTTGATTCTTGCCGACAAGACTGGAAATCCGGATTTCATTGCGGCCGATATTTTGGCGCAGGCCGAACACGGTGGTGACAGCGTGGTTGGCTTTGCAACGGATTGCAAAGGGCTGCTGGAGCAAGTCGAGCAAGCGATTGCGCGGCAACTGCCGACGCTTTCGCGCGGCGCAATCATCCGCGAGGTGCTCAAGCGCGGGACTTTCTTGCTGCATTTGCAAGCGTTTGAAGATGGGATCGCGATCTCCAATGCGTTTGCGCCGGAGCATTTATCTTTGATCACTGCGGATGAGGCGCGCTGGTTGCCTTTAATTAGGACGGCAGGCGCAATCTATTTGGGAAATGATTCGCCAGTTGCGGTTGGGGATTTCCTAGCCGGGCCCAGCCACACCCTTCCTACTGGCGGTTCGGGGCGCTCATTTTCCGGCATCCGCGCGGACCAATTCCAGCGGCGGACCAGCATCGTCCGGTTGGATAAGAATTCCGTCAGGAAATCGCTATCGGTGGTTGAAGAGTTTGCTCGAATCGAAGGGCTCGACGCGCACGGGAGATCGACGGCGATCCGGCTTGAGCTATGATTTGGGGATCAAGCTTGAGTGGCGCAAACGAGAATTCCAATTACTCAGCCAGAGATCGCCGCAAGTACTTTGACCGCCTGCCACGCGGCCTCGACGTGATGGACGCGGAAAATTTGGGCTCCGCGAGCCATCGCGGCGCTGAGGCAGGCGAGGGTTCCAGCATCGCGGTCGCTGGGGTTTGGCAGGTTGAGAACCTCGCCGATCAGCGTTTTTCGAGAGATGGGAACCAGCAGTGGCCGCCCAAATTTTTGCAAGCGTGCGAGATCGCGTAAGACGGTGAGGTTGTCTTGTCGTTGTTTCGCAAAATCGAGGCCAGGGTCTAAAATCAATGAATCAATCGTCATTCCGGCAGCAAGTGCGTATGCAATTTTTTCATCAAAGAATTGCTCCATCGCAGCCATCACATCGCCCCATTGCTGGGAAAAATGCGGGATTTTCGGCTCGCCCACGCTGTGCATGATCAGCAACGCGGCTCCATGAATTGCGCAGGATTTTGCATTCCGGTCATCGGCTAGTGCGCCCATATCATTGAGAATTTCAACTTTTCCGAGTTGTAAAACGCCTTCCACCACCTCCGCTCGCCACGTATTCGCGGACAAAACCGGCGGCCAGATTTGGGCGTCATCCTTCGGCTCCAAGCTCTGCCAAACTTCTTCCCACCGCTCGATAAATCCCCGGAAGCGCCGCAATTCCTCCGCCACCGTCACCGCCGCCCGATTGGTTCGCGCGCTCTCCGCGCCGACGTCGATCACATCCGCTCCCGCCGCCACTTGACCTCGCGCCAGCGCGACCGCCGATTCAAAATCTAGCGTTCCGTCACCAGAAAACGAATCATCGTTCACATTCACAATCCCCATCACCAGCGGCCGCCGGGGAAACTCGATCACCCGCTCGGGCAGCTTCAATCGCATGGCGTTCTCATAATTCCGCAACCTGCGTTCCGCAATCCGCATCAAACGGGACTTGAGAAAATGTCGGCAGCGGCTAATTTACAAGCATGATTACCGAGGAAATCGCCCCGACTTTAGGAACGCTGCACGCCGAGATCTTGGAGTTGAAACGCTCCGTGGCCGAGCTGCGCGCCATGATTCCAGTCGCCCCGCCGACGCTGGATCGCGAGGTCACAGCCACCCAGCAACCAGGCTGCTCCTTCGAGGACGCATCCCAGTATGTGCGCTCGAATTATTCCCACCTGCTTCAAAAACTTTCACAATAAAATCGGCATGTTTCTTTCTCTGGAACAAGTGCATCGCTTGCACGCGATCGGCTTGGAAGATCATGGTGGCTCGCCCGGGATCAGAGATTTGGGGCTGATCGAGTCCGCCATCGCATCCGCACAAAACACAGCACTCTACGGAGGAGGCGATAACTTCGACGTAGCCGCAGCCTACGCCTTTCACTTAGCGGAGGCACAAGCCTATCTCGATGGCAATAAGCGAGTTGGAATCATGACGGCTCTTACTTTTCTTGCAATGCAAGGTTATCGTTGCAATCCAAGCATCGCAGTCCAAGAGCAACTCTACGACGCCATGATCGCCATCGCGAAACACGAACTCGACAAGCCCAGGCTGGCAGCGCTGCTACGGCAAATTTTCCAATAAGGGAAATTGGCTACTGCAAACGCATCCCGCTTGCCCCGCGCCGCTCTCTGCTTAACCCTCCGCTCATGTCATCCACCTTCGGCCACGTTTTCCGCATCCATACTTTCGGCGAGTCGCACGGTGGTGGCGTTGGCGTCATTATTGATGGTTGCCCGCCGCGCATCCCGGTCTGTGTCGCACAAATCCAGCACGAACTCGACCGCCGTCGGCCCGGCCAGTCGGAAATTGTCACTCCACGCAAAGAAGCTGACGCAGCGGAAATTCTCTCCGGCCTGCAAGACGGCCTCACCCTCGGCTCGCCGATTTCCATCC
>JAYWAR010000408.1:0-3452 GCA_043782285.1 Akkermansiaceae bacterium
TCCCGCTGGTTTCAGTTAGGGCTTATTTGGCATGCGATCTTCAAATTCGATGGCGAAGTGACTCAGGGCGCTCGGCCAGTTTGGGACGGTGAGCGTCCATTTGCGGCTGATGTTTTTCAGGCTCAGGTAGAAAAGTTTATAGAGCGAATCGATGGTGGGAAAGAGGTTGCGTGCATTCGTTCTAAAAACTTCTCCATCAGGGTCGGTAAAAGCTCGGCTCCAATGGTGTTCGAGCCAGCGAGCCGGGACCTAATTTTAGGTTCGGCTGGCGGCAGTGTAACAATCGCTGGCGGAACGACTACCGGCAGTTCTTTTTCTAAAACTGCGACAAGTGCCGGCTCAGGCGCAGGTGGAGCGATCTCAACTTGCTCAAGCGTGTTTTGAACCACGCTTATTGCAATCGGTGTCTCTGCTGCCGCTCGGAAACTGGATC
Organism: Akkermansiaceae bacterium; assembly: GCA_043782285.1. GTDB lineage: Bacteria > Verrucomicrobiota > Verrucomicrobiia > Verrucomicrobiales > Akkermansiaceae > Luteolibacter. Next base: position 434 of record JAYWAR010000408.1, read on the forward strand.
CCCGCTCCCCAAAACCAAACCGGCCAACCAAAGCACCCACCGTCAGAGCTGCCGCCAGCCCCAATCCCCAGGGGAGTAAGCGACGGCTTCCCCAGCCAAGCTTTGAAGCAGCTAAAATCATGGTACCTTCAGGAATTACCACTGCCGACGTGCCCAAGCTCACCGGAATCGAACGGGTGGTCGTCAACAAAATCCGGTCGGAGACCGCGGCTTCACGCAGGGCCTGCAACGCGATAAGCGCGTCGCGAAATCGATCAATCGGGTGGCGTTCAATCATCCGCATCAACCACTCAGAAACTGCGGGCGGAAGATCTGCGCGTAAATCGACAGGCGGGGACACCAGATGGCTCAAATGTGAGGTAATCACCTCAGAAACGCTCGCCCCTCCAAACGGTGGCTGTCCGGTCACCGCAAAATACAGCGTACACCCGAGAGAATACAAATCACTGTAAACCCCCACCGACTCGCGACCCAATTGCTCCGGTGAGATGTATTGGGTTGTCCATGAATCGAACCATCAATTGAGACAGTTTGGGGCGAGGGCGCTTGAATATCGATGAATTTTGCCAACCCAAAATCTAACAACTTAGACTGGATTGAGCCACTCGGGAGATCTGAAATCATCACGTTCGAGGGTTTCAGATCCCGATGAATCATCCCGGCTTGATGCGCGGTAAAAAGTGCGTCTAGCGTCTACTGCGCCAACTCAACAAAGACCTCCAAGCGCAGCGGCCCCGAGCTGCTCACCAAGTCCTCCAAATTTTGCCCGATGACATGCTCCATCACAATACAAGGTGCTCCTTCACTCAGCGCGACGTCATAGACCGCTACAATGTTCGGATGCTTCAAGGCTGCCATCTTGCCCGCTTCAGCGTGAATCCATTGGACCACATCCTCGTCTGTCGAGTCGGTTCGGATCCGCTTGATCACAATTTCGCGGCAGAGACTCGAGTCCCAAGCCAAATAAGCGTCTCCGCTGCCACCCGAGGCCAGCAGGTTAAGGATTTAGTAGCGTTCAGGAAATGGGTCAGAGGGTAAATTCGTAGCAGCAATGGTCATGATTGATGACCAAGACCTATGAAGTTTCACCCTCCTCCAAGAAGTGGCGTTTTGTCACAATTTCGCCACCCTTTGAAGTAAGCTTGGGAAAATAATTCGACTCGCCAACTCCACAACTCAATCCCCTGCTTTTTGCTGGCTGGGGTAAAATCCGGTTGCGATTTCCATTCAAAGTCACAGATTTTTGCTTGGTTTCATCATCGTCTGCCAAAACACCGCCATCTCCAAGCTGGTCGATGACTTGATCTTCGGTGTTTGTCCAAAAACATGCGGATCGCAGCTTCCCCCTTGTCCCCACGCTACTTTTCCACCTCATCCAGCGGCTCACCGCCGAAGTGCTAGCTCAATTGGGTCATCCTCGACAGCGATTGGGAAGCCGAGTTCTGCCATGATGCATGAGGGCGAGCTTGCCAGTTACAACGTGAATCTTCACGTTCGTCCGTAGCTTCGCCATGGCACTTCACCCCGAATTCCCCGCCTCACCCTACGCGCCACTCATTCCGGCGCATCGCTGGTTTCCAGCCGATGAAACGCTGCGCGATACCGCTTACGAAAAGCTGCTACCACCGCTGGTTTCGAAAATCCGTGAGGAAGTCTACGCATGGCGAAATACTGGCTATTCCGGTGCCTCGCAGACCTCCATCGCTCTTCTTCAGTGGTGGTTTGAAACCGATCACCTGCTAGAAACTGCTGACGGCCCCCTTTCGCCATTCCAATACTACTACGCTCAACGTGAGGCAGTTGAAACGATCATCTGGCTCCACGACGTCCGCAAAGCCCGGGACAAATTTGATCTTCTCCGCTTCGACGCGTCCGGCTCCGTCTCTCACGGCATGTTTTCCGAAGACTGGCCGCGTTACGTCCTGAAAATGGCGACTGGCGCGGGCAAAACCAAAGTCATCTCCTTGCTCATCGCTTGGAGCTTTTTCCACAAACTCTACGAGCTGGACTCCACACTCTCACGGAACTTCCTCGTCATCGCCCCGAACATCATCGTTCTGGATCGCCTCAGAGCGGATTTCGACGGCCTAAAGATCTTTTTCAACGACCCGATCCTCCCCGACAACGGGCATCAGGGCCAAAACTGGCGCGACGATTTCCAGCTCACTCTCCACATTCAAGACGACGTCCGCGTGCTCCGCGAAACCGGAAATATTTTCCTCACGAACATCCACCGAGTCTTCCTCGGCGATGTGCCCGAGCCATCGCTGGATGACGACGACTTGCGCGACTATTTCCTCTCGGATGCTTTCGGTGCCAAGCCCAAGGGCAAGACCACCGACAGCAAGACCGACCTCGGCGAAATCGTCCGCGAAATCGAGGAGCTCGCAGTCTTCAATGACGAGGCGCACCACATCCACAATCCCAAGATGGCGTGGTTCAAGTCCATCCAAGACATCCACCACAAGATGCTCCAGAAAGACTGTCGCCTCACCTTGCAGATCGATGTCACCGCCACCCCGCGTCATGATAACGGCGCGATCTTCGTCCAAACCGTGTCCGATTATCCGCTGGTCGAGGCCATTTACCAAAACGTCGTCAAGCATCCCGTCCTTCCGGATGCTGCCAGCCGGGCAAAACTTCACGAGAAAAAGACCGCCATCTTCTCGGATAAATACGCGGATTTCCTCGCCCTCGGCGTCGAGGAATGGCGCAAGAGCTACGCGGAACATGAAGCTCTCGGCAAGAAGGCGGTGCTGTTCGTGATGGTGGACGACACCAAGAACTGTGATGAAGTCGGCGACTATCTCCAGAAAATTTGCCCTGAGCTACAAGGTGCCGTCCTCACCATCCACACCAAGAACAATGGCGATATCTCCGAAGCCTCCTCCGGCAAAAACAAGGAAGAACTCGAACTCCTCCGCAAGCAATCTAACGAGATCGACTCCTGGAAATCCCCCTTCAAGGCCATCGTCTCTGTCCTCATGCTCAAGGAAGGCTGGGACGTGAAAAACGTCAC
>JAYWAR010000409.1:0-3449 GCA_043782285.1 Akkermansiaceae bacterium
CGAATGGTGAGGCGATGGACACTTTGTCTCAAGTGCATGATTTATACCGGAAGGAAGGGGTTAGAATGGAAGAGGCATATCATGCCCGCGAAAAAGCAAATGCGGAAAGGTATGCTTACTTGCTGAAAAACCCACCCGTGCCGGAAGATATCGTGATCCGTTTCTGGCAGCGCGATCAGCCGGACGGCAAGTAACCTCAATAGAGATCAACTATGAATTTTCCGATCAAACTCCCGGCAGCAGCGATCTGCATTTTGTTGGTATCCGGTTCCGTTATTGCGGACCCGCTCGACGAACAGATGACGTTTGTCCCATGGACTGGCGGTAACTGGAAATCCGAGTGGCCCGGAGTCTCGCAACGCACCTATTTCTACCAATGGTCTGCGGATTTGGTGACTTGGCATTATGCACCGTTCATGGCGTTCGGAGCTGGAGGTCATGAGTATTTCATGGCGTCTAGTCCTGCCAAACTTTTCGTCAGGCTTCATCGCCATGATGATTTTTCTATATTAACCGTTCAGCAGGCGCGGGATGCCGACTTCGATGGCGACGGACTCAGTAATCTAGCAGAGGTGATGGATTATAACACGTTCCCCCTGTTATGGGATACGGATGGTGATCTGGTGCCGGACGGTCTCGAAGTCCTGCTCTACCAATCGCCCTTGCTAAACAACGCCACAATGGACGATGACTCTGATGGCATGAACAACGCGGAGGAATACCTGGCCGGGCGTGATCCGGCGGTGGCGGATCCGGTGATAGACCCGTCGTCACGTTCCCTGGATGTCTTCAATCTAACTTCCTTCTGAACCATGTTTTCCATCAATCGTTTAGTTTTATTCACTGCATTCGCGCTTGTTAGCATGACCGGTAAATCCGCAGCGCAATGCACCACCTGCGACGGCGATGTAAAAGTGGATTTTAAAGGAGCAATGTGTATTGATGGATCCTTCACCCTGCAATTGCATGATAAAACCACAGCTCCGGCGACTGGAGAGTATTGCGAATATGCCTATTCGCCACCATTGCCGGAGAAGGTGAAGCTGAAGCCAGATAAGGCTTATACTCTGACGTTGACCGCGATTCCTAGTGGGCCTGAGGGTGGGTTCAGTTCCGTTCATCTTGAAGTCATCTGTCCGCCTTGTTACAAAGTTTACATTGATGGCGTGGAAACGTCTGTTTACGACGGTGACGGACCGGGATGCGACACAGGGCAGGGACTCACAAAAACTCTCACAGTAGTCATCAAGCCCAACTCTCCCGGGGGAACCGGTTCGGGAGGAGACGGCAACGTTGCTGCGGGTTCAAGCTCCGGTGGCTTGAGCGGGGATTTTTCCCTCGGAAGTTCAACTAACGGCTCCGCAGGGTCTATTTCATTCTCGTCTGGAACAATATCGCCTGACCTGTTCACGCCCGCCGTATTGAATTACGTGAGTGTTTCCTCGGATGTTGATGTGGTTAGAAATTCGGGAACTCAGATATTGCGTCAGGTAAAGGCTCCAGAAGTTCTTGCAGATATCATTACACTCACTGCGACTTCCTATGAAATCCGATTCTACCCCTCAGCACAAGTAGGAGCAAAAGCAGTTGGAACTTATCCGGAGACAGGAAATCCTCAAGGAGGGCTTTACCCGGTATCCGGAAATCCGTCACGGATCTGGCGGTTTTCCAGTCCCGGAAACTCAGCCAGTAGTCCGATCCTCAAGGTTACGGAAGTGCGCGGAGCCATGGAGAGCGAAGAGACATTCAGCTTCATCACCGGAGTCTGGATGGCGGAGATCGAAGATTTTAGGTCCGAAATCCGAACTGAGACAATAGTCAATGGGGACTCGCAGATTGAAACGACGATATCAAATCCCGCCTTCGGGGTGGTTTCAAAAGTTCGCGATGTGTATCATGCCTTTCCCTGGGGCACCGAAAAAATTAGCTCGGTATTAGATCCTGATGGAGACGCCCTAACAACCACTTGGGCGTATCATGAGGATTCGTCCGATCCCAACAACTACACCCGCTTGAAGTGGGTGGTGCAACCTGACGGCTCTTGGCAGCGTTACGATTATCTTGGGGTCGGTGGAAGTTCCGGGAAAATTTATCACAACTATCGTCCGTGGAAAAACCTCCCAGCATCCCCAGCGGATGCCAACTTGGCGAACTGTCACCTGACGACATATGATTACGCGTCTCCCGGCTATTCGTATTTTTCGACGGACGTTGCGGCGAGTGAGGTCAGCGTATTCGGCGTGGTGGTTGAAGAAAACTATAACTTGCCGTATCTAGGTAGCCTCACTTCATATGACTACGGTTATCCCCAATCCTATTATTCTCCTCTCTTTGCACTATTTCCTGATATGGAAAACCTACCGGCGATCAATCGGTACGACGGATTATCATACGCCGCAAGGCAGACCGTCACCATTGCCTCCACATCGAACGTTCCCGAATATCTCAGAGGCCGTCTCGCATATGTGCAGGAGCCTGACGGTCGTCATGAAGTTCATGGTTACCAAAAGGGTGATTATAACTCCTTAACTCAGGAATTTGCACTCTCACCCACTGGCGAAGACCTCCGAGAATTCATTTACCGAGTGACTACCGCCAATCCGCAAGGGATTGATGGCAAAAGCCTGCAGACTATCGCGATTACGGGGAAGGGCGGCAACCTGCTGAAAGAGGAAACCCTTGTGAAATCGGCAGCCGGTTATGTCCCGTTGACCACCACACTTCACAGTTATGATTCAATAGGACATCTCGTTCTAACTACGATGAACGACCGCACTACCTACGAGGCCTCCTGGTCAAACGGCAGACTTGCTTCCGAAACCGATGAGCAAGGCATCATCACCACATTCGATGGGTATGATGCAGAAGGCCGGGTGAAACAGGAAACCCGATTGGGAGTCGTCACAACCCGCGTTTTTGATCCCGCAGGAAATTTAACCTCAACTCTACGTAGCTCAGGCGGCTTGAGTCTTAGAACTTCTACCGGATATGATCTCGCCGGCCGTGTGACTTCCGAAACTTCAGAAGACGGTCTAACGACAACAACTAACTTTGCTGCCGGTGGTCGCATTACCACTCGCACCCATGCCGATACCTCCACAGAAATCACCATTCGTTATCTCGATGGCCAAACTCAATCCATTACTGGCAGCGGAGTCGTTGCTCAGTATTTCGACTATGGCACCGATTCCAACGGCTTCTGGAACAAGGAGTCCCTCGGTTCTGCAACCTCACCGCGTTACTCTCAAAGCTGGCGGACTGAAGAAGGCGAAACTTGGCTAACCGCTGTTAGTGGACCATCCGGCCCCATTTACACCACCACCACTTTCGATCCCTACAGCATCGGCCGCCCTCTCACTCGCACCGTTCCCGGTGAAGCTAAACTCCTCTTTGCCTATGATTCTGACAGCGGAGCGTCGGTGCGGCAGGCGAGAGATTTAAATGCGAAC
>JAYWAR010000410.1:0-9545 GCA_043782285.1 Akkermansiaceae bacterium
GTCGTTCGCGGACGAGACGGACAACGAGCGAAGTCCAGCCAGTTTGGTGGGAGGCACCGAGTCCTTCGCCGGTTTCAGCGTGGAAGTATTCGTGAAAGAGCAGCAGATCTTGCCAGTGGCTGACGTCGCGGTAGCGGTGGGCCTCGCCGAAACAGGGGCGATAACCTTTTTCGTCGGGGAGAAAAAGCGAAATCAGACGATCGCAGAGGTCGATGGCGACTTGGCGAAGGGTGACGAAATTTCCTGAACTGGTAGGATACTCGATCTTGAAAGTATCGCCGTAAAAATAGTCATAACGCTCAAGGGCTTCGATGATGAGGAAATTGATTGGAAACCAGACTGGGCCACGCCAATTGGAATTACCGCCGAACATATCAGTGGTTGCTTCACCGGGAGTGTAGGGGACTTCGTGGCGCTGGCCGCCGTGCTCGAAGACAAATGGTTTTTCGGCGTGGGCTTTGCTGAGTGAGCGAATTCCGAAGGTTGAGAGAAATTCTTTGGGGTCGAGCATGTATGCGAGGCTTTGGCGGAGACGCGCCTCGGAGGGAATTGCTAACAAACAACGGCCGGGATTTTTGTCACCGGTGACGCGGCGAACGGTGATGTATTTGAGCAGGTCGGGTCGATTGACTAAGAACCAGTCCATCCGTTTGCGGAAACTCGGCAACGCATCGATGGTTTTTTGTTTGAGCACGGTCACGGCACACATCGGCAAGAGGCCGACAAGTGAGCGAATCCGGAGCGGGATTGGTTCTTTTTGGTCGATGATCAACTGGTCGTAGTAGAAGCCGTCATCTTGATCCCAGAGGCCGGTGCCGCCGAGCGAGTTGATGGCATCGCAGATGTTGACGAAATGCTCAAAAAATTTGGAGGCGATGTCCTCGTAAGCGGGTTTCACCAGTGCGAGTTCGAGTGACATCGAGAGCATGGTGAGACAGAACGATGCCATCCAGGCGGTGCCGTCGGCTTGGTTGAGGTGACCACCACCGGGGAGAGCGTGGGAGCGGTCGAAGACTCCGATATTATCTAAGCCGAGAAAGCCGCCACCGAAGACGTTACGACCCTCGAGGTCTTTGCGGTTTACCCACCAGGTGAAATTGAGCAGGAGTTTTTGGAAAGCGCGTTCGAGAAATAGCAGGTCGCGCTGGCCTTTAGGATCGGCAATTTTATAGACCCGCCAAACTGCCCAAGCGTGGACTGGTGGGTTGACGTCTGAGAAATTCCACTCATAGGCAGGGAGTTGGCCGTTCGGATGCATGTACCACTCGCGGAGCAGCAATAGCAGTTGGTGCTTTGAAAATTCGGGGTCAATGGCCGAGAATGGAATCATGTGAAATGCGGTATCCCATGCGGCGAACCACGGATATTCCCACTTGTCTGGCATCGAGAGAATGTCGCGGGCGTAGATATTTTTCCAATCGGCGTTGCGGCCTTTGAGCCGAGCTTCGGACGGTGGTTCGTTGGTGTCGCCTTTCAGCCAGTCCTCGACGACGTAGTAGAAAAACTGTTTGGTCCAAAGCAGCCCGGCATAGCCTTGGCGGCAAATTAAGCGCTCGTCGTGGGGAATATTTTGCGGAATCAGCTCTGCATAAAATGCGTCACTTTCAGCAATCCGCTGGCGAAAAACCTCATTAAAATGTTCGAAACTGGCGAAACCGTTGGTCTCTTTAAGTGCATGTAAACGGCAACGAATGATGATTGATTTGCCCGCCGGAATCATGAATTTCAGATGAGCGGCGGCTTTGGTGCCGGATGGGGTGGGCGAGACAGCAGTTTTTTCGTCTTGGATCAAATACCGATGAAAAGCGTCTTTGACGTAGGGCGTGGGGTTTTCAGTCCCAAAGACACTCTGGTAATTGGTCTCATTTTCGGTGAACAGCCACGGAATAGGCTTGTGAAAATTGGGTGAATCCACAAGCAAGCGAAATTCCCCGAGGGATTCATGTTTGGCCGCGAGTGCGGTGCCGTCGGCGTGGATCGAGGGTTTTTTGAGTGGGGTTTCGCGGTTATTTTCCCAGCTCCAGATATTTCGAAACCAAAGACTCGGAAGGACGTGAATCGGGGCCGCTTGCTTGCCGTGGTTGGTTACCGTGATCCGCCACAAAATATCTTCCGGGCTGCGCTTTGCAACCTCTTGAAGGATGTCGAAGTAGTTGCCGTCGTCAAAGATTCCCATGTCGGCGAGTTCCAACTCAGGGCCACTGCGGCCGAGAGCTTGGTTTTTCTCGCGGAGTGCGGTGTAAGGAAACGTGGCGTGTGGGTATTTATACAGCGCTTTGGTGTAGGAATGAGTCGGAGTGGAGTCGAGGTAATAGTAGCATTCCTTGACGTCTTCACCGTGATTCCCTTCGTTACCGCCGAGACCAAAGAGACGTTCCTTGAGAATCGTATCGTTACCGTTCCAGAGGGCTGGAGCAAAGCACATGCGGCATTGGCGGTCGGTCCAGCCTTGTAAGCCATCTTCACCCCAGCGGTAGGCGCGACGGCGCGAATGGTCGTGGGGGAAGCTTGCCCAGCTATTGCCGTGGTCTGAATCATCTTCACGCACAGTGCCCCATTGGCGCTCGCTGAGGAAAGGTCCCCAGCGCCGCCACTTTTTTTCTCTCGCGTGATCTTCAGCAAGTCGTCCTTTTTCCCGATGCATCCGCATCGATTAAAGCAGCAACTCGGTATCTCCGCCAAGTCAACAAATTACAGAGATTAAATTTACTGACAATTTAATCTCATCGATTTGCTGACGGGAGGAGATTTTGAATCACTTCGACATGAGGCTTAACATTGCTTTTCCGAGGGCATCACCGACGAGAAAGTAGGTTTCAGCATTGCCGTATTCGTGATGAACGTGGCCAGGATGTGGTGAATCTTCCGGCTTGCGAACGAAATCAGCCGTTTCGACTAACTTGACCGTGCCTTTAAATTCTAGCTTTTCTGCGGCTGCTTTTTGGGCTTGTCTAATTGCCAAGGCTGCCGGTGGAAAATCTTTATCATCTTTCAACCAACCACCCGTGAGATCACCAATAACCACGGGTAATTTCGGAGATTTCAAATCGGTGCGAACATCGTGAATCAGATTCACCAAATTCTGTTCATACGCAGGCACCATTTTAAGGTCACAAAAATCGTTCCAGCCGTGCCACCAAACGAAACCCGCTAGCTCGTAGCCGCGGCCGTCATAAGTTGGAAAGTTGGTCTTCAGATTGGCGAGTGCTTCGCGAACTTGGGAGATCATCTTGGTGTAATATGGGCCAACTTGTCCGCCCGAACTTGGGGGCCGAAAATCGACGTCGAGACTTTTGCCACCCCACGCGGTTTTAATCAGGAGTACTTGGTTTTTCACCCCTTCGCCCACCACATGGCCGAATTGGAGTTCAATTCCAAAGTGATGATCGTCCGGATAAGCTGAATAACCGATGCCAAGTGGACCAACTTGCGCTGGCGGTTCTTCTCGTTGGTAATAAACCCATACATCCTCACGAACTGCCCATTTGCCATCGGCAGTCTTGAGATGTTTGTAAATCGGTGCCTTGACTGGATCGTTGAAAAGCGCAACGAGCGAGCCTTTACCATCGTTGTAATCTTTGCCTGCTAGGTCGACCACTGCTTGGCCTTGCATGTTCGACTGACCTGCGAGAATGATAACTTTCAGCGGGCTAAGCTGAGCGGTCAGTATTGGCGCAGCTAGCAACAGTGAAGCGCTAAATAGGATAGGTATTTTCATGGTTTTGGAGGTGTGATGAAATTGTCAGGAATGGATTCAAAGACGTCCACTGGAAGGATTGCACCTTTTTCATCAAACCGAAGTGGTGAGATACAAGTTTCACGGTTACAGCCATTGCCGTCCGGCACATGGAAACGATGATAAGAGATGGCCCATTGATCACGCTTCGGAACTTGGACAATCGAATGGTGACCCGCTGCTTTAATGACACCTTTTTGTTGTAAGATTGGATTTCCAGGAGCTTTCACATAGGGGCCAAGTGGGGATGTCGATGTCGCGTAGGCGACCGAATAGCGCGGATCCCGGGTATCATATTCAGACCAACTGAGGTAGTAAATGCCTTTGCGTTTGAACACAAACGGACCTTCGTTAAATCCTTCTTGCTCAATTGGTTTGACGGCTTGATGATCGTAAGAAATCATATCGTCATTTAATTTCACGGCCATACACTTACCTTGGCCAAAAAATAGATAAGCCGAACCGTCATCATCGACGAAAACCATTGGATCAATCGTTTGGCATTTATACTCTCCTTTGGCGACAAGAGGTTTGCCCAAAGGATCCTTGAAATTTTTCATGGGGTGGTCTGACACCGCAACTCCGATATTTTTATTTGCTGAAAAGTAAAAATAATACCGGCCATTTTTAGTAGCAATGGCTGGAGCCCAAGCTTCGCCAGTAGCCCATTTAACGTCATTTGGGATGTCTAGAATCACGCCCTCATCTTTCCAAGTTTTTAGATCTTTCGAGGTCCAACCATGAAAAGAAGTTGGATTCCAACCTACCATGTCGGATGTTGGATAAAGACAAAAAGTATTGCCAAATACTGCGATGTGAGGGTCTGCGGTTGCACCCGGTAGAACGGCGGGAGGTGCTGGCTTGGAGACTTCTTCCGCCGCGACAGCGACGCATGATAAGCAAGCGGCAAAAAAATTGACGGCTAAAATGCACTGGAATGGTTTTTGTAATCGGTTCGACAGACTCAAAATAAATTTAGTAAAATTTAGATTGTGAACTTGATGGATTTGAATGGATGAGGTTGCCATGTGAGGATTTTATTTTAGTTATGTTCGGGTTGTATTGATTTAGGAGATTGTGATCCAAGCAAGAAATTCTTGATTACCATCCATGCCAGTGATGGGAGATGGGACTAAGCCACGCCATTCATAAGCGTACTTATTTGTGACGAAATCGCAGATTTTAGCGATCGCTTGTTGGTGGAGAGAAGGATCGCGGACGATGCCGCCGCGAGTGATATCTTCGCGGCGGAGCTCGAATTGAGGTTTAATGAGGCAGACCACCGAGCCACCGCTTTCGAGTACCGAAAAGACGGCAGGAAGAACTTTGGTGAGAGAAATGAATGAGAGGTCCATGACGGCAAGCCGGACGGGCTCGCCAATATCGGCAGGAACCATGTGGCGGGCGTTAAACTGCTCTTTCACAATGACCCGGGGATCGTTGCGAAGTTTCCACACAAGTTGGTTGGTTCCGACATCAACAGCGTGGACGCGGCTGGCACCGCGTTGGAGAAGGCAATCGGTGAAGCCACCAGTGGAGGCTCCGACGTCGATGCAGATCCAGCCACTTGGATCGATCTTAAATGCGTCGAGGGCTCCTTCCAGTTTCAAGCCGCCACGACCGACGTAGCGCTGTTTTTCTTTAATTTCGAATGGAGTATCATCGGCGAATTTAGTGGCAGGTTTGTCGATGATTCGGTCGCCACTACGGACTTCACCGGCAAGTATGAGGCGTTTGGCTTGTTCGCGTGAGTCGCAGAGTCCTCGGCTAACGAGGAGAGCATCAATACGCTCTTTTTTCATACCCAATGGGGGATTAAAGGTAGAATGTTTTGTAATAAGCGAGTGATCATATTTTTCATTAAAATCGTCCTAAATGAAGTGCAAGAAATTGGATTTTTTTGAGCATCAGCGACTTTTCACAAAAAATTAAATCGTTACAAAAAAGATAGTAAACGTCGCCGGTATTGGAATCCAAAAATTAGAAATTTCTAAAATTCATTGACTCTCGACGAAGATAAGATTGGTGAAAAAGTAATTATCTTTGAAATTTGTAATTTGATAGGTCTTAAACTTACTTTATTGCCTAAAAAAGGATGGAATTGCCCTGTGAGACAATTCTCCTAAAAAAACACAGGTGCAGGTGAAACTTGTGCCTTGCTTCGTGGGCTTTCCGTCGTCAACGATTTACCAAGTGACACGCCACCGCACCGATGACCTCAGAATTACAGGCTTGAATCCGCTCATTTCTCCGGCGGTTTTAGCGTATTATTTACCACTCACGGAGCAGGCCTCTGAGTTGGTAGCCAGCGCGCGCTCTCAAGCAGATGCAATTTTACGGGGTGAGGATGATCGGTTATTGGCGATTGTCGGGCCTTGCTCAATTCACGATCCGCAAGCGGCAGTGGAATATGCGGTGATGCTGAAGGAGTTAGCAAAACGGCACGAAAAGGACGTTTTCGTGATTATGCGGGTCTATTTCGAAAAGCCGCGGACGACGGTTGGTTGGAAGGGTCTAATCAATGATCCAAAGCTCGATGATTCGTTTGACATCAATCAAGGATTGAGAATCGCTCGCGGGTTGTTGCTGGATTTGGCGAATATGGGGGTGCCGGCAGGGACTGAGTTTCTGGATACGATTTCGCCACAATACATCGCTGATTTAATCGCGTGGGGAGCCATTGGTGCGCGCACCACGGAGTCACAGATTCACCGTGAGTTGGCCTCCGGGTTGTCAATGCCAGTAGGCTTTAAGAACGGAACTGGCGGCTCGATTCAAATTGCGCTTGATGCGATTCAGTCGTCGGCCCGGCCCCATCATTTTCTTTCGGTAACGAAACAAGGAGTCTCTGCGATCGTTTCGACGTCTGGAAATGAATCATGCCACCTTATTTTGCGCGGGGGTAAACTTGGGCCAAATTATGAGCAGGCAGAGGTCAATGCGGCTGCGGCAATGCTGCGCGAACAAAATCTGTTGGAGTCCGTGATGGTGGATTGCTCGCATGGCAACTCAATGAAAGATTATCGCAATCAGCCGATGGTGGCGCGGAATATCGCGGGGCAAATTGCCACCGGTGGCCGGGTGATCACTGCGGTGATGATCGAGTCCAATTTGGTGGAGGGTAGCCAAAAGCTCACCAAAGATTTGAGTCAGTTGACTCGTGGCCAGTCAGTGACGGACGCTTGTATCGGTTGGCAAGATACGGTTGCAACTTTGGAGGGTTTGGCACACGCGGTTCGTCGGCGACGTGAAATTTGAGTTTAGTGTTTTTTACGTTCGTTCGATAGCTCGATTAATGCGCGGTCAACGATTTTAGCTCGTGGGGCATTGGCGAAAGGGTCGGTGTTGGTGGCCAGGTGATCTTTAATCAGAAACCAGATCGCGATCGCCAGGAGGAGGGAAAGGACCTTTGCGATCCAGTTGTGGGCCAGTTTCGTTATCATGAGCAGGTTTGCCGGAGACGAAAATCTCCGCGAGTTTTTCACGGAATTGTTTTTCGCTTAAGTTTCGTTGGAGGATTCCGTTTTCACAAATCGAAATGCCGCCGGTTTCCTCGCTGACAACCACGGCGATCGCGTCGGTGCGCTCGGTGAGGCCGATCGCAGCGCGGTGGCGGAGACCCGTTGAGCGGTCTTGCATTTCTCGCTCGGTGACCGGGAAAACGCAGGCCGCGCCGGCGACGCGGTCATCGGCAATGATCATTCCGCCGTCATGGAGAGGGGCTTTGGGGTGGAATACGGTCATCGCAAGCTCGGGGGAAAACTGGGCGTCAAGGACCACCCCGCTGTCGAGGTGCTCTTTGAGGCTGACGTCGCGTTGGATGGCGAACAGTGCACCGATGCGTTTTTTGGAGAGATTAATGACCGCGTCGGCAAAGCGCTCGATAAATGCGAGGCGGCGTTTACTGGAAAATGAAAATAGGGGATTACTTCCCAAGCGGGCTAGGCCGTTGCGCAATTCAGGCTGGAAAATCACGATTAAAGCAAAAGCCAAGATCGTGGCCGCTCCTTTGATGATCCAACTGATGACCTCAAATTTGAAAATTGTGGAAACCAAGGTCAACACCACCAAAACTGTGCCTAAGCCGACGAGGATTTGCGCGCCACGAGTTGCCCGAAATGCTCGGTAAATTTGGTAAATGCAGGTGGCGAGAAGCAGGATTTCAATGCTATCCCGCCAAGGGTCTTGGATAAATTTCAACATTGAAATGGAAGTGATTGCGACGCTACACCTCGATTAACGAAACTGGCAATCCTAGAAATTGGCGAGGCATGAGGATGGGGCATTTGGGTGAGCTTTGCCTGCCGATTTCGCGCCAATTGAAAAAACTCATCCCTTGCCGTTAGCCATCAGCTGGCATTAACTCCGTGCATGCACGAGGAAATTAAGCTTACCCGCGAAGTCGCCGCTATTCAAATCCCCAGTGGCGATTCGCTCTCGCTACCTGCCGGCACCGCAGTATTTATCACCCAGCGCTTAGGTGGTACTTTCACTGTGGCCACCTCGCAAGGACTTGCGCGAATTTCTTCCCAAGATGCCGACGCCCTCGGAGTCGATCCCGCAGAGGAACTGAAAAAGCAGGCTGAAGTGGTCCGCCTCAAAGACGCACCGCTGGAAGAACAAGTCTGGAGTCAGCTCAAAGGTGTTTTTGACCCTGAAATTCCGGTCGATATTGTCAATCTCGGCCTTGTTTACGACTGCATCATTGAGGAAGCCGACGGTAAAAAAACGGTCGCCGTAAAAATGACACTCACTGCTCCTGGTTGCGGTATGGGGCCGGTGATTGCTGCTGACGCTCAGGCCAAGATCATGACCATCGATGGCATTGATGATGCCCGTGTCGAACTGGTCTGGGATCCGGCTTGGAACCAAGAAATGATTTCTGAGGAAGGTAAGATGAAGCTTGGGATGATTTGAGCGCGGTTCAAACTGGATCTGCGGTAGTAGATCCTTTCCAAGTTTGATCAATGTAGGCGAGGATTGATGGAATTGCAATGTCGAGAGTATCCGCGACTTCCTCATAAGCCCGGCGTCCCATGCCGATGGGGTCAGGGACGTCGATACCGATTCCGAGATCAGGAATTGCAGCAAATTCGCACACCAAGTAGAATTTGTCGGCATGTGAGGGGAAACGTTTTTCCAGTGTTTCCAGGTGGCCTTGAGTCATCGCAAAGACATGAGTCGCGGTGGCGAGGATTGCTTCCGTGATTTGCCTGCTGACAAACCCACTCAAGGCGGCTGCGCGCGTTTTAAGCAGGGTAGCGGTTTCAGGATTGCATGGCTCACCTCGGGACGCCGCGACTCCGGCAGAACTTACTTGATAATCATTGCGTCCTGCCAGTGCTTTGCGGAAGAGCCCTTCAGCCATCGGGCTACGACAAGTATTTCCAGTGCAAACAAACAGCACGTGCTTCAAATCGGACATCGCGGCGGATCGTGAGTGCCGCAAAACGATTCGTCAAATCGCAATGGTCACCAAGTTGCACTCGAATGTCGCGGGTGATCGGGTGTCCCGGGAGTGTAAATCTTTGTCTGTAAATTCGTGAGGCCCCAGCCTGCCACAGATACGGCCGATAAAATGTAGCGGAACCAGACGCTACTGCGGTGGCACCTCGTTCCCTCCGGAGGGCAGTGTCCGTCGGCAAGCGAATGACCCTGAAAATCTTCTGATTCTCTCCTAGCAACAAGTAAAGCTAACCCAAAAAATTATTGGTAGTGTAAAGATTCGTCTGTAAAAGTCGGCTGCCAGTGCGGCGGCGCGCCGACCTTCCCCCGACCCACCGGGGTTGTCGGCGTCCGTCCAAGACCA
>JAYWAR010000411.1:0-3443 GCA_043782285.1 Akkermansiaceae bacterium
TCGCTCAACTACCTTACCCCTTTAGCTGCTGAAATAGCCGCCTAAAAAACATACTGAAACGCTTCATAAAACACTCCGAAAAATGGTGACAAGTCCAAATTTTAATAGATCTCGGTATTGATTACCGAGAGATCAGAAGCTAGACTTTTTAGAAAAATAACATTTATTTATATGGATACTGTAATTAAGCACATTTTAATAAATGCGTGACTGTTTCTAAATTTTCACAGCTCAAGTAAACGGGTCTTGGTTATGAGAATCTCAGCTCAAAAGAGATGCGAAAAATGGTTTTGTTTTATACCTATCTGGATAATATCCGGTGATCTCTTCTAGAGATAGACGATATTGTTTAGTGAGTTCAAGAACTAAAAATCAGAAAATACCTAAAAATTAGTTAAAATCAAGCCTACTAGATTACTTTTGAGAGACCTTTAGACGGTTGTGGTAAAACTTTAATAACGAAAGTGTATCAATGAAAGAAATCCGTGTGCTCTATAGCTTTCCCTATAGAATGGGTAAAGATCGAATTTGTAATACTGCTTATTACCAAGTGTATGGTTTAGTGAAATCTGGTGCTAAAGTAACTGTTTTGACAGGATCATTGAGTAAAAATATTCCTGATCATATTAAGTTAATTAAAACCCTTTCAATATTTAATATTCGTATACCTATCCGAATAATTGGGCGTTGGTGGGCGTGTATTTTACATGATTGGATTACATCTATTTGGTTAAAAAAACATAGCGCTGAAATTGATATTTTTCATGGGTGGCCGCTTGGATCACTCTTGACACTTAAAGTTGCGAAAAAACTTGGAATTAAGACTTTTTTAGAACGACCAAATGCTCATACTAGTTTTGCATATCGTGTGGTTAAAGAAGAAAATATTAAGCTAAAATTTGATTTGCCTTTCGGACATGATCACAATTTTAATGCTCGCTATCTTAAGCGAGAAAAGGAAGAGTATGAAATTGCTGATTATTTACTATGCCCTTCTGATTTTGTTATCAAAACATTTATTAATGAGGGTTTTAAATTTGAAAAACTACGTCGTCATCAGTATGGATTTAATGAAAATAAATTTAAGCTGGGAAATCAACAATATAATAGAACTCGAGGTTTGGTGGTTCTTTACGCTGGTGTTGGAGAACCCAGAAAGGGACTGCATTTGGCATTAGAGGCATGGATTTCGTCTGAGGCTTATGACTACGGTAAATTTATAATATGCGGGGATATTTTGCCTGCGTATTTTAATAAAATTTCTTTGTTATTAAAGTTTCCCGGAGTAGAAATTTTGGGAGTAAGAAGTGATCTCGCTGATTTAATGAAAAAATCTGATGTGCTTGTACTTTCTTCAGTCGAAGAAGGTAGTGCTTTAGTTACATACGAGGCTAGGGCTGCGGGTTGCGTAATTTTGGTATCGGAAGCGTCAGGTGCTATATGTCATCATGAAATTGATTCGTTGGTTCATCCGGTTGGTAACGTAGATGTTCTAAGACGACATTTTTCTTTAGTAAATAGAGATCGAAATTTTCTGGCTAAATTACGCGAAGAGTCTGTTAAAACGAGTAAGAATTTAACTTGGGATTTTGCAGGAATAAGACTTAAAAATGTATATATAATTTCTCCAGAAACTCACAAATTTTTTTAAAACTAACAATTTATAAAATCGCGAATATAATGATTGACTGTAATAGCTAAGCGCTGGAGGTTTTTCAAAAATTAGCCATCTACAAAGGACGATTATCTGGTGAATTAATCTGTGGCGGCCTGGGATGGCACCTCCCAATAGCAAGAGGGTCTGACCTCCGAAGGCTTTTTTGCACGGACGTGAGGCGTCTTCCGATCGGTGTGGAAAACTTCATGTTTTTACAAGAATCCAGAGACGGTTCAACATGACCATGGCTTGTGCGATGGAGCATTCGATGTAGAACGCGGACTGGTGCCAACGGATGAAGCAAGCGTTGCAGTGAGTGACTCTTTTTATGGCTTGGCCGATGACATTGCAGGCGGGTGCGAACTATTTTCGTGTTCTTTGGCTTTCTTTTCCTCAATTTTGCTTTTGAGTCCTTTGCAGCTAATTTGCTCATCCATCAACATGCAAAGATTGTGCACGAGGCATTTAAATGTAGGATGATGCTGTTCGGCGATTGCTGAGCTAGCCCAAGATTTCTGTTCTTGCATTTTACTATTAAGATGGTAAAGTACTCTCTCAATATTCCAGAAATGTTTGTATATGATTACGAGTTGGTACGCGGGTATTTCCATTTTATTTGTGAGAAAGGTATAGTTGGCGTTATTATATGGATCTATGTAGTGAATACGCCGTAACATTTCGCTATTTTTGTTACCGATGCATTCGCGACAGGTTAACGCTTAAATAACTGATATTTAGTGATTTGGTCAAAATAATTACTATTATTACTTGACAAGGTGAGCGAGCTGGCAAGCTCGGCATGGCACACCAACACTTCGACATCCGCTTCACCGCCTTCCCCATGACTGTTCTTTGTGATCTCATGCAACAACGCTACCGTACCGTCGCCACTGTCATTGGGAGTACCGCAATCCAACGTATTCTCATTGAAGATGCTTCTGGCCGGGTCATGCCAGAGTCCAATGCGCAGGCATTTCCTAGACATAGAAATTATCATGGAAAGAACGCCAAGGTGAAGATCGATCTCGCCTTTAACTTTCTAACCGGTTTCATCGTGTTTCACAGTGTCTGCAAGCCGCCACTGAGCAGGAATAATCCATCGGCAAGGAGTTCGTCATTGAGGTTCGGCGAGGTGATCTTGTGTTACGGGACATGGGCTACTTCAGCCTCAGTGAGTCCATTGCCATCGAACCGCGTGACGCCTGGTGGCTTACCCTCCTGCCGTTGACCACCGGTATCATGCTCGTGGATGGGCACTGTTTGGAGAAATATCTCAAAAGTTTCCGTGGAGACATTATCTATCTCGATACCATCGCCGGAAGGCAAGGCAAGAAATGTCGTTTCATCGCCATTTGCGCGGCCCCGGAAGTCTCAGCAGCGCGGCGGGTCACACGTTGCAAGAAAGCACGGGATTGTGGCAAGAACGTCAGTACGAAAGTTCTCATTCGTAACGGCTGGCACCTGATGCTGACTAATCTGGGCAGAGAGCTGGGGGATGTAAACTAACTCACCGCCGTCTACCGTGCCGGTTGGGCAGTAGAGATCGATTTTCGAGCATGGAGGCAAGCACTCAAGCTTGGCAAGGCTCTTAACCGCAAGAGCAACGAGCAACGAGCATTATCTGCAAGCGCTGGTGTTAGCTGGAATAATCGCCCATCAACTCGGAATGAAGATCACATAAAGGATAGGAAAGGATCGGTGTGGAAAACTAAGCTGAGGTTGTGGCCCAGACTTGCTTCAGACGGACAATAGAATCGCGCCAGGGAGCCTGTTTGTAGATCCAGAC
>JAYWAR010000412.1:0-3429 GCA_043782285.1 Akkermansiaceae bacterium
GCCTTCCCCCTCGCTAACCACTGGGTCGTGGACAACCGCAGCGCGCTCCTCGCCTCCCACACCCACTCGCACGGCACTAACCTCGTAGCAGATAAGAAGGTGAACCTCCTGCCGGTGGAGGTAAACACCGTGGACCGCGATGTCATGAGCTTCCAATGGGCGCAAAAGAAGCCCTGTCTCGCTTCCAAGCCGGAGATCTATGCAGGTCCGAATTCAGGAGACATGATCGAGTGGCGTCTCCCAGAAGGCATGTTCCAAGACCAGACAATCACCTGGAAAGCAGAGCATCTCGGTAGCGGCGAATTTATCCCGGGACCGAGTGGAGTCGGAGTAAATTTCTGGCGCATCGCGAACGAAGGCAGCAACGACCTCAACGGCGACGAATGGCTGAAATGGAAGCCCGGCACTTATCGCATCACTTGCAATCCCTTCGGCTCTGAGATCGAGGCCCAGCGCATCCGCGTCGGCTATCGCTCGGATCAAGTCCTAGTGATCGGCCAGATTGTCCAAACTCATACCCACGATGTTGATGAACCTACCGGCCCAGCACTCGCCACATGGGCGGATACCATCGCAGATGACTTGAGTGGCGCGCTCAGCACGGCGGCAGGGATACTACCGGGCATCGTGGAGGATCAATTGTATGCAGCGATCCGCCCAAGGATAACGCTCCTCCCATCTAAAGCTGCCGAAGCGTGGACCGGAGTTTGGTCCGGCGGTATTCCCGGAATTGCCGCGCCGGTCTTGCCACCCTTTTCGCGGGGACCCGCTGCTAAATCTTACGGGCTGAACTTGAGAGGGTCCGTAGGAACCATCACCGCACCCCAGCGCTATTGGATGATCCAGCACTTACTCAATACGAATTCGGACACGCCGGTGCTACCTGATAGACTAAGGACTACTCCTCTAAATTCTGAAGATAGGGGAAGTTCTCCTGTTGTTTTCAGTTATAAACAATACCGCTTTTATCAGCGGTTCCAGGCACGTTTCCTCGTTGATGCCCAAGGAAAAATTGAGAATCCAGCCTCTCGGGCATTTCCGCACATCGCGGATGTAGGCCCCACTAAGCTCAAGGGTGGACTCGTCACTGGGGAGCTTGGTTCTGTGGGCGGATTCCCAATTCCATGGAACGATATGCTGATGAATCTAACTACTGAGCCAGCAGAACCCAGTCCCTATAATGGCGGAATTAATTACTCTGCGGATGGAAAGTCCATTTCTGGCTATGCTAGTGCGCGCATCGGCCTCAAAGGGCAACAAGCGAGTTATCGCCAGTTTGGCAAAGACGCTCCATGGATATTCTCTGAAGTCATTCTTCAGCTCGATCCGCAAGGCGAGGTGCAATTAATGGGAAGGACATCTACTACCGTTCAGTGGAAGTTTGATACGAGTATGCTAACCCCAGAGGTGACGGTAAGCCGGTCACCCTACGCTCCAGCGTCAACACTTGGAATCTCGGTATTTAATAATCTGAATATTTATACCCGTAGTTCTATCGATGAATTCAAAACCCTAAAGAAAGGCATCCTCGGAATGGAGGGGCACCTCAGTAGTTTTGTAGAAAGTGCCTCGGGAGCTTGGCCTGAGCCTCCCATCGCTCCATCAATTCGATAGCACAAAAAAGAACTTTCTATGAAACGCTCTCTTATTCTTATCTCCATCTCTATCGTTCTACTAATTGGCGCAGTTTTGCTGACTTTATCGAAACGAGAAGCCAAAAGCTATCATGAGGAAACAAAGTCATTCGCTACGCGCGAACGCCCGCCTCGCCAGTCCGACGCCAAGGATAAATTAAATCCAGAAGAATTTTTAAAGCAGATCAGAAGAAATAATGAAGTTGAGTTCGAAAAAGAAGCTGCACAGATTCGCGATAATTTGTTCAAGGCAGCACACGATAATGATAGCAAACTTTTCGGCAAACATCTCTCTTACCTCATCTATGAATTCAAAGGCGATCCGCGACCTTTATTGCGGGAACTTATTCCACTTATAAATCACGAAGATGATTACATAGGGATGATGCTTTCGAGCCGACTTCTTGAGGCTAGGATCGCTACCGATCAGGCAACGGCATGTCTCCTTAAGATTATGGCCCGCCCAGGGCCGTCAATCGAGCCGAAGACTGAAGAAGATTATATGGATATACGTCTTGGGGTCGCTTCCATCCTTTCGGAATATCCTTCTGAGGAAATATCAGATGCGGTCTGGAAATTATACGAGCGAACAAAAGACAAAAGGCTCTTCGATGAACTTCTACGACTCAAAAACCCCAATCTTCCAGCAGAAATCATTCCGCGACTGAAGGAGCATGGCGCAGTGTTCCATTACATTGGCATCATAAATGAATACAAAATTCAAGAAGCCCGTGAGCCACTTCTAAAGTGGTATGCTAACGAGTATTTCATGCGTAAGGGCGATGGGCCGAAACGCGGTGCAACCTTGTGGGGATTGTGGCGTCTAACTGGAGAACAAAAATACCATGACGAATATATCGCAGCTGGTGGTGGGAATTCGGTGGAATACTTGGCGAATGAGGGAACCCTGGAAGCTAAAGATCGCCTTCTTGCGTTATTAAAAGAAGAAAGCTTCAGTAATACGGCGGATGAGATTGTTATGGCTTTGCACCTTAAATATGGTGATCCACCTGAGCTAAAAGAATATCTACGTAATATTTATTTGAGCAAGAAAACTTCTAGCGTTTCTTTCACACTTTTATATCGACTCACTTCCGCGATTGACGATCCCGAACTCCATGCGTTGGCTGCAGAATCATACTCGGGTTCAGGAGGAGCGGAGATGTGGCTACAGTATGGAGTGTATCGAAAAGGATGGGCAATTCCTGAGTGGGCAGGAGGAGCACTGGATATTCCTTGATTTTCGAAGTTACAAAAATTTATCGGTTGAAATCACGCATTTCAACAAAACCACCCCCCCGGCCCGCTCTAGCAACTCCCCCGAAGATCGTCGCTCCGCACCACCAAACATCCCGCTGGCGGCTGTCACGCGAGCTGCTAGTCCTGCGGGAACATGTGACGTGCGCGGGGTAATGCTGCATCCAGTTCGGGTGCCTCCCGCAAGCGGGTCCCTCCCTCCCTCTGATGTTCCCTCGGGGAAATACCCTCGGAAACATTATCCGACGTCTCTGGGATCAGGCCGCGCGTTTTGTGCAAAATGGATTGACGCATTGGCGGAAATGGTCGAAATCAAAGTATAATAAAATCATTCAAACATCAATATCCGGGAGTGATGTGTCATGTCATAATGTGTGACCATGGCGGGAAAATGCTGTTTGAAACCGACGATGATCATCATTTAAATTCATGGACAAATTCCAGCGGCCCACGCGACGATTTGGGAGATCCCGATTCGGACTCGCTCACTACGCTCACAGAATATCTCAACGGCTCTAACCCTCGCAATCGCAACAGT
>JAYWAR010000413.1:0-3428 GCA_043782285.1 Akkermansiaceae bacterium
TCGCTGGATGGCTGTTTGGAGAATCGTCAGTCCGCCACATCCCCTGGTCTTCGAGTCCTTGTTCCGATCAACAAGGCTTTGTGCTTTGCGTTTGATTTCGGCTTCGTTGTGAATCCTGGTTTCTCGCAAAATCTGTTTTCCCATGAGGGCCATCAAGTTGTGGGTCAGGCATAACAGGCGGGCTTGGCAGGTTTTTGCGTACAGGGTGCCATGATAAAAGGACTGGTACCATTTCCGCGTCGTCCAAAGCAGACAGACGAGCCCGCTAGGGCTTGAGCTCGCCTGACTGCTTCGGCAGAGATTTGAAGTTACCTAACATGGTATTTTTACGCTGCCATCAACAAACCAACACGCAAGATCCAGTCCGTCTATCGCAATCAGAACGCCCTCGTCCACGCCGTTTTTGAGCGTGCCCGAGACCCCCGAAAAGTCCTCTGCGTTGCCCTCGACTATACCAAGCGTAAGCACCTCGCCCTTATCTGCGACGGCCATGGCGACGTCCTCAAAGCCGCCTTCCCCGCTGAAAAAAACGCCGTCAGCATCGCCCATCTCATCCAGGAAATTCCCACCACCGCCCGCCGCCGCAAGATCCCAAAAGACCAGATTTACCTCGGTGGCAAAGACCAAGCCAACTGCGTCGCCAACTTCACCGAAGCCCTCCACGCCAAAGGTTACCTCGTCGTTAGAGTCAACGCCTACGAAACCAAAGAAAACCGCGAAATCAGCCGCTGCCGCCGCACCCTCGTCCGCCAGAAAACCGCCGCTTCTAACCGCATCCACACCCTCATCGCCCAACTCCTCCCCGGCTTTCTCAGCGCTTCAGTGCCCCTGAAATCGCCCGTCGTAAGCCCACCAGCCTCGCCAATCTTCTGCGCCGTCACCACGTCCAACTCCCCGACGAAACGTAAGTGTTACTCCAAGCGCCATGCCTACGGGTTTGCTACGGCGGGGACGTAGCAGTCATCGTTGCGGGTTCGATGACTGCGATGCGATCAGGCTGCGGCGCGTCCGGCTTTTCCGCTGCGGGCTTTGAACCCGTTGGCGGGGGTGAGAGTGACGGCTTCACTGGCCAGCATGGCGGGTCAGAACGTCTTCGAAATAGTCACGCGGATTAATCCCGAAACGGCGACAGTTTTCAACGAGGGTGTAGAGGATGGCGGATTTTTTGCCGGCATCCTCACGGCCGATGAAGAGCCAGTTCTTGGCTCCGAGTTTGGTGGGGCGGATGGCATTTTCGACGAGGTTGTTGTCGATCTCAACACGGCCGTCCGCCAGATAGGTCTGGAGTTTGAGCCATGGGTCGAGGGCGTAGCTGATGGCTTTGCCCAGCAGACTTTTAGGAAAAATGGCGCGGCGGAGGGCCATTTGGGCAAAGAGTTTTTTGAGGCGCTGGTAGCTGGGGCGGCTTTGCCAGGCGCGGATGGTTTCGCGCAGGACCGTGCTGGCATGAGTCTCGCGGAGTCGTTTCTCGATCGGGTTGAGGTGGGCGAGCTGGCGGAGGATCCAGGCGACGAGGCGTGGGAATTGGTCTTGGGCTTCGAA
Source organism: Akkermansiaceae bacterium (assembly GCA_043782285.1). GTDB lineage: Bacteria > Verrucomicrobiota > Verrucomicrobiia > Verrucomicrobiales > Akkermansiaceae > Luteolibacter. The sequence continues at coordinate 1,543 of JAYWAR010000413.1, forward strand.
AAATTTCCTCCTAACTTGGCCGTGGCAGCCCATGAGGGTGATGTGGTTTTTGTCTTTGGCCCAAGCGGAGTAGGCGCTGTAGCCATCGCTCTGAATGACGGTGGGAGCTGCAGCCACGCTCAGATCGCGGTCGAAGAGGTCGGTGATGCCTCCTCGGTCACGACCTTTGCGCCAATGATAGATGACGCATCCGCCGGGAATATTGGAGACCCAAAGGTAGCCAGTTTTGGTTTTGCCGTGACTGGCTTCGAGGTAGTCGATGGGGGTTTCATCGAGCTGGCGATAGGTGCATCGCCCGTGTTCGTGTTGGATTTGGCGGTAGATGATCGCGAGCCAGTCGGAGGCTAACAGTGACCAGTCGCAGAGGGTTTTGCGTTCTAGCTTGACTCCGAGGCGGGCGAAAATTTCGGCCTGCCGGTAATAAGGAAGGTGACAGACGAAGCAGTTTACTAACACTTCAGCGATGAGAGCGGGCGTGGCGATGCAGCGGCTTGTGCGGCGATAATATCAAGCAGCTGTTGGCATTCCGCGTCTTTTATTTACTCAATATATAGTAGCATACTAGAGTGCCGATAGCTAACAAAGAGTCATGTTTTTCAGCCCAATTGATACCATGGTCGCTCGCAGCCGTGGCGCATGTCGATGCCGTCTAGCAACAGGGCAAGCGCAGTGGCGGTGAGGCGCAGTTTGCCGTCCTTGATGTCGGTGCCTTTGGGCCAAGCGAAAATGCCCTTTTTTAACCGCTTGGCTAACACCCAAAGTCCGCTGCCGTCGCAGTAGAGAATTTTGAGCAAGGTGCGACGCTTGTTGGTGAAAGCGAAAATGGAACCCTTGCGGGGATCTTCCTTGAGCTTGGTGGTGACGGCGGCGTGAAGGCCGTTAAAGCTGCCGCGCATGTCGCAGGGCTCGACGGCGACGAAAACTTTCAGACTGCCCGAGAAGCTTCGCATGGCCGTGGATTGGCGAGTTTGCGGATGAGGGCGGCGGCGATCGGGATTTGGCCGGACGAGGTGATGACGAGTTTCGCGCCGCCGGGCAAGATAATCTCCATGGGGGGGCCGAACGGTGACGGGGCTTCTAACTCAGCGGCAACGAGCGGCAGGAAGGCGGGATGTGACAGGCTGGGAAGTCCCGAGCGGGTAGACTTTTTAAGCTTTAGAACCCACGCCGCGAGGGTCTGATAGGCTACGCCATGGAGCGCGGCGAAGCGCGGGCCGCTCAAGCCGCTGGATGGATAGGCTTCTACGAGAGCAGATCGTTGTTCGGCGGAGTCGCAGAGCCGACCACGGCGGTGGACCTTCAGGATGGAGTCATGAGTAGCAGTCATCATCTGCGATGCAATGACTGCGATGCAGCTCTCCGGCCAGAATCTTAAGATGGCAATGTGAACTACGTTTACACTGGGTTCTAATTAAAACAACTTTGTAATAATCTTAGATATCTGTTAGAAATGAATTTTTATAAACCCAATCCGAGTTATTGCTGTTTATCTTCTTCATCGCTGTTGCCACCGCCATAGCCAATCACCTCAACCGTGATAATTGATAAAGCTTCTTCCACCGGTTTCCCCTCACTTGCCGACTGCCGGCTCTCGGCTCCGGCCATGCTCGCCCCGACCGCAGCACTTGAATTCGATGCTGAAGTAACTGAACTAATACTAGGTGTACTCACACCCGCCGGAGCAGCTCCGACGCTCGTGCCACCCGCAGAGATATTACCACCATTCAACACCACTTGGGCTGCGATGTTTAAATTACCCGTGACCCGAATCCCAGCATCACCTGCATCCACAAATCCTTCAGGTGCAATGAGATCAACATTTCCCACCGTCACTCCCTCGACCGCCGCCAATACACCAATCCCACCACCCGTGGCCAAACCACCTA
>JAYWAR010000414.1:0-9481 GCA_043782285.1 Akkermansiaceae bacterium
ACACTTTTCAACGCGCTCACCGGAGCAAATCAACGCGTTGGCAACTACGCCGGGGTCACCGTCGCCGTTAAATCCGGGCTTACTTTCACTCCGCATGGCCGGAAACTCCAGGTTCTCGACCTACCCGGCTGCTATTCACTGCGAGCCAACTCCCCAGATGAAAAGGTCGCCCTCGACGCGCTCAAGGGCCATCTCCCCGAACACCCGCAACCCGACTTGGCAGTCTGCGTCGTGGACGCATCCAATCTCGAGCGCCATCTGCAACTCACCCTGCAAGTCATCGAACTCGGCCTGCCCTGCGTGCTGGCTCTCAATATGGTCGATGTCGCCGAAAGCACCGGCCTGAGGCTCGATCCCGCGAAATTGGCCGAAGAACTTGGGATTCCGGTGGTGCCCATGCAGGCAAATGCCAAACGCGGCATCGTCGAGTTGAAACAAGCTTTGCGCTTCCCGCTGCCGCCCGCCGCCGAAGTCACTTGGAACACTGCCATCGATCTGGAAACCGGCAGACGCGCGTTCATCACTCGCCTCTGCGAACTCGCCGCCCGCCGCCCAGATGCCCACCAACAGACACTCTCCGATCGAATCGACTCGGTGCTGCTTCACCCAATCTACGGCTGGCTCTGCTTACTCAGTATTTTTTTCACGGTATTCTGGGCCATTTTTTCCTTCGCCCAGATTCCGATGGGGTGGATCGAATCCGGCCAAAGTGCGCTCGGCGGCTGGCTCGAATCACTGATGACAGCTGGCGATTTACGCTCACTGATCGTCGATGGCGTCATCGGCGGAGTCGGCGGAGTACTCACCTTTTTGCCGCAGATCGTGCTGTTATTCCTCTTCATTGGGCTACTCGAAAGCTCCGGCTACATGGCACGCGCCGCGTATTTAATGGATGGAATCATGGCCAAGGCCGGACTCAGTGGTAAATCTTTCCTGCCGCTTTTCAGCTCCTATGCCTGCGCCATTCCCGGCGTGATGGCCACCCGAACTGTCGACTCTGCCAAGGAACGCCTCGTCACCCTGTTCGTCGCCCCTTGGATGAGTTGCTCGGCACGACTGCCGGTCTATTTTCTGATCATTCCCTTGCTGCTGCATGAAAAGGAAGGAAGCTGGAAACAAGCACTGGTGCTTTTCGCCATCTACGCACTCGGCACTCTCACCGCATTCATCGTCGCTCGCCTGCTCCGCGGACGGCTTGGCGAAGACATCAGCCCCGGCCATTTTCTGCTGGAACTGCCGCCTTATCGCAAACCACAATGGAATTACATTTTTCGCCATGTGTTGGAGCGAGCCTCGTCCTTTGTTCAAAAAGCCGGCACCCTGATCCTCGGCTTATCGATCCTACTGTGGGCTCTTAGCACTTACCCAAAATCCTCGACTGCGGACCCCGCCGTAGCCCTTGCCCATAGCGCCATCGGTCGTATCGGCGCGGTCATCGAGCCGGTGGTCAAGCCCTTAGGCTTTGATGGCCGAATGGGCACCGCGATCCTCACCTCCTTCGCCGCGCGCGAAGTGTTTGTTTCCTCAATGGCAATTCTTTATCGAGTTGAAGAAACGGCCGATCACGAGCAAACTCGCAACGTTCTACGTGATCAACTCAGCGCTTCCAAGTGGCCAGATGGACGGCCGATCTTCACCCCACTGTCGTTGATTTCACTGCTGGTATTTTTCATTTACGCACTCCAATGTTTACCCACTACGACGGTGGTTGCACGCGAGTCAGGATCTTGGAAATGGGCGATCGGACAATTTGTCTTCATGACCAGTTTCGCGTACCTTGCATCATTCCTGGTTTTTCAAACCGGCAAACTCATCGGCTTCTGATATGAACTTCAATTGGCAAACTTTCTTCGCGATCACCCTCGTCACTCTCACCCTTACGTTTTTCATCGTCCGCCTCACCCGCCCGAAAAAACGCTCAGGTTGTGGCCATAACTGCGGGTGCGACAAACCAAAGCACCAATGACCGCCCGGCCAAGCTCATCGCTCTTCCATTCACATTTGGCTGACGCGCAAGCTTGAAAAAGCTCTAGCCGTTTGCCACTCTACCTTTGTGTTGATTCGAAATTCCCTTGAAGACTTGCCCGCACTTGGGGTGCCGCTGCATCTGGCACTCGGAGTTTTCGATGGCGTCCACATCGGCCACCAGGCGGTAATCGCCCGGGCTGTGGAGGCCGCGGCTCGCGAGGGCGGACTGGCCGGGGTGCTGACTTTCGACCCTCACCCGATCCGCGTACTCGCACCCGATAAAGCTCCCAGTACTTTATTGGAAACCCTCACTCACAAAGCGCGAATTATCTGCGAGCTCGGGGTGCCGCTTTTGATCCCACTCCATTTCGATCTCGCTTTCGCCCACTTGAGCGCCGCCGAATTCATCGCTCGCCTGATGACAGCCCCGGTGAAAACGATTGCGATCGGTGAGGACTGGCGCTTCGGCTACCAGCGTAGCGGCGACTTGACCTTTTTGAGCCAACAAGCCCCACAGTATGGGTTCACCTTAGCCGCAGTGGCTCCCGTCATGCATGACGGCGAACGCATCAGCAGTACCCGCATCCGCCAAGTAATCCGCGACGGCAATCTCGCCACGGCCCAACAAATGTTAGGCCGCGCTTACGCTCTCAACGGCACGGTGATTGAAGGCCAAAAGCTGGGCCGCACCCTCGGCTTCCCGACCGCCAACCTCGCCACTGGCGACGCCCAACTCCCCCCCGACGGGGTTTGGGCGGTCCTCGCCCTGCTGCCCGACGGACGCGAACTGGGCGGTGTTGCCAACCTCGGCCTGCGTCCAACCCTCAATGCTGCCACTCGTTCCTTGGAAGTACACCTGTTTGATTTCTCTGGCGATCTCTACGGCCAAGAACTCGAAATTCGCTTCCTCCAACATCTCCGACTCGAAATTAAATTCCCTTCACTCGCGGCCCTCCGCTCGCAAATCGTTCAAGACGTAGCAGCTGCAAAAACAGCTCTGAAATCTAACCCAACAAGCTGAAATCGACGACTTGACACTCACCGCGTTCACGCGAACACTCTTCACGTGAACAGCATTACTCCGCTTTTGACTAAAGTCCGCCGACTCCTCGAAATCAAGCTTGCTCCCTATCGACGCCAAGCTCCAGTCCGCCGACCCCACTTCGAAACCCAACTCGAATTTTCATGGAATCCAAAAAGATGAGTTTTGCAGATTTTACGCTTACTCTTATTGTCCGAGTTCTTTATGACTTGCTGCGACGATTCCCATGGCGACTCTCAAACCCAATAATTTTTTGCGTGGCCGTTCTGCACTGCTCGCAACCGCATGCTTGATGATTTTCCTAACTGGAGGCAAATCCCAAGCAGATCCGAACCCAGCGGAAATTGAGTTTTCGCGCCGTAGTGGCTCAATCGATGAAGCTCAAGAACTTCTGCGCAAGGGCGATCAAGCTTACACTGCAATGCGTTACGCCGAAGCTGTCGAAGCCTACGCGGGAGCCCGCGAGCTAATCCCAGACGCACCGATTTCTACCGAGCTCCGGGCAGCCGCCACCGAGCGCTATGCCCAAGCATCGATCGAATCCGCCCATCAGCTCTCCCGCAAAGGAGATGTCGCCGCCGCCAAAGCAGCCATAGCGAAAGTCCTCAGCCCCTCCATCGCGCCGAATCATCCCAGCGCACTTGCCTGCCAAGCTCAACTCGACGACCCAATTCGTACCAATTCAGCGCTAACTGCCAAGCATGCCAAGGATATCGACACCGTTCGGCAACTCTTATACACGGCTCAAGGCGCATTCGATCTCGGCAAATTCGATCAAGCGCAATCCACCTATCAAAAAGTCTTACGCGTCGATCCGACTAACTCCGCTGCCCGCCGTGGGCTCGAGCAAATCGCCAGCGCAAAAAGTGGCTATTCGCAATCTGCTTATGACCACACCCGCGCAGAAATGCTCGGTCAAGTCGAAAGCCAGTGGCAGTTGAAAGTCCAAGCCCCCGACCTCAACGCTCCCCTAGACGATCCTGCTGCTGCCAACTCTGCCGCCAATTTTATTTCAGTCAAAGACAAGCTCAGCCGAATCATCATTCCCACGATTCAACTGAGCCAAACCAACCTCCCAGAAGCGATCGAATCCTTACGCTTGCTTGCTTCGACCTACGATACGTTCGAGCTCGACCCAGCCCGCAAAGGAATCGATTTCATAATAAATCTCGGCCCACCGGAATCCAGCGCCAATATTCTCAATCTTCGTTTCAACCTCATCCTCTCTCAGGCTCCACTTTCAGAAATTCTCAAATATATCACTGAAAACACACATACCTCTTTCACCACTGATCACAACGCAGTAACTATTATCTCGGTAAATTCAACTTCACCCGAACTCGTCGCCCAAACTTACCGCGTCCCGCCCGATTTCAACAACACCATGAACAACAGTGGTGCTGGCACAGCCGAGTCCGAAAACCTTTTCAATACCGCACCTGCAACCAACGGCTTGCTCGCCAAACGCGTGGGAGCCAAGGAATTCCTTAGCAATCAAGGCGTGACTTTCCCACCGGGAGCCAGTGCCGTCTATAACCTCAACACCAATAGCCTGCGTGTCATCAATACCTCCGACAATCAGGCGATGATCTCTCAATTCATCCAAACTCTCACCCAAACCGAACCGGTCCTGATCTCAGTCCAAGTGACAATGATCGAAGTCGCGCAAACCCGCCTCGAAGAACTCGGCTTTGATTCGTTCCTCGAAAATATAAGCACCAGCCAGAATCTGGTAGTTACCGGCGGCACCCAAGGTAACGGCAAAGGTTCTCCCGATGTCATCAAGCCATCCGGTACTACCCGCCTCAATCCGATCACCGCAGGTAACCGCAGTGGCGATACCGCCGTCGCCGGAAATACCATTGATGAACTGATCGAAAACCAAAATAACGACACAATTAGTAAACCCGCGCCCGGAGTTTTCGGCGTTTACGGTAAAATTGGTGCCTCCAACGTCCAAGCACTGATGCGCGGCCTCAACCAAAAAAAGGGCACCGACATCATGGCACAACCCGCAATTGTGACCCGCAACAACGTCGCCTCATCCATTAAAATTATCCGTGGCTTCATGTATCCCACTGCGTATCAACCGCCCACCGTCCCGAACAGTGTCAATCCGAACTCTGTTGCCACCCCAGTCACCCCCTCAACTCCCAACAATTTCGTAACTCGAGATGTTGGAATCACTTTAGGGGTAACTCCAATCGCTGACGCCAACAAACAATACATCAGCCTTACCCTCGCGCCTAGCTTCACAGATTTCCAAGGTTTCGTGAACTACGGCAGCCCAATCAATTCCGTTCAACAGGGGCTAATCAATAGCTCCTCCGTCCAGCTTACCAAAAACGATATTCTGATGCCTGTTTTTAGCGAAAAGTCACTCACCACCACCGTCGATATTGCCGATGGCGCGACCATTGCTTTGGGTGGAATGCTGCGCGAAAGTATCGATATCGTAGAAGATAAAACACCCATTTTAGGAAGCCTCCCGATTGTCGGACGCTTATTTCAATCAAGCGTCAAAAGGCCAGTCTCCAAAACAGTTCTGTTCCTAGTCAAAGTAGAACTAATCGATCCGACCGGGCATCCTTACCGAAATCGATAAACTCCGATTTCATCTCAAGTCTCCCTTGATTCAAATGCCGACACCTCCCAGCGAACCCGAAAAATACTCCGTCGATGAGATCCTCGCTCGACTGAAGAGCACTTCTTCAGAAACTTCCCAAGACGGCGAGCAAGTCACACGCGCAGACGGCAGCCAAGCGATCCGGACTCGTCAGCGAAAACGCCGCTCCAGCCAACCGCGTAAGGCGAAACAACAACGAACGCGATCGGCACGTATCGTTCAAGTCTCGCTCGCTCTCATTCTTATTTTGCTGACCGCACTGACCCTAGGGGGCGCGGTGATTTACGCCAACAGCAAACCATTTCGGGATGAACTCGTCCGCCACATTGCACAGGCCAGCGGAGCCACTACCGAACTTCAAGAGTTTCGCATGAATCCGCGAACAGCCAACGCGGCCCAACTTTCACTCACTTGGCCCGAAGGTAACGTTTTAAAAAACCTCACTCTCCACGATCTCAGCGCGGAGATTTTCCCCTCAAGTTTTTGCGGGACTTCGATGAGCGGCGAGGAAATCACGATTCCAGAAGGCAGCCTAGAACTTCGAATCCCGCAGCTTGGTCAAAGTTTGCGTCACACCCCTGAGCCGCAAGGTCCTCTCCCAGTTCAATTCAATCGCTACCGAATTCCGAAATTTAATCTTACCCTCGGCGACCCCAAACAACCACTGGTCCAGCTCTTCAAATCTGAAGCTTCGCTCAATCCATTCACCGTCAATGGCTACCCCCAAATGAGTCTCTACCGCGGCGAACTTACAATCATGGGTTGGCCGAAACTCCGGCTGAATCGTGCCTTAATTGAATTTCGTGGCTCCGAAATTCATCTTGTCAGCCTGCGAGTTTCCCACGAAGCAGACAACCACGGGATTTTCGAGTTTTCCGGTACGATTTATCCGTATCAAGCGGAACGCACCTCCACCCTCGACTTGGTTCTCGATTCTTTCGACCTTTCAGGCTTGGTCGGCCCCACGCTTGGAAATCTATTCTCCGGCAAAATTAACTCCCAGCCCTTAACTCAATCAAACTTCCTCTCCTTCCTACCCACCGAACACTCAACACCTACGCTCGACATCGCCTTTCAGCCCAGTCCAATTTCGAGAATTCAGCTGCAAGGCTTCCCCTTCCTTTTTAGCCTCAAGCAAATTTTAGCTGACACTTGGTTCCTCACGCCCTCATTTGATCATCATGCCAGCGGTAAATTTCACCGTGAACACGGGATCGTCACGCTCCGTGACCTCAACTTTGAAAGTAAAAGCCAAATGGCACTGCGTGGCGAAATCTCAATGGCCCCCGATCAATCCTTGTCCGGTAATCTCCAAATTGGCATCACCGAAGCGAAGCTCGCCACCGCCAACAATCTGCGTCTGAACTCGTTATTTAGTCCACTCACCGCAGGTTATCGCTGGCTTCCCTTGAAAATCACCGGCTCAGCAACCAACCCTCATGACAACTTCAGAGAACTGCTCGCCACTGCCGAAATTGCCCCCCTCGAAAACGCGACGGCACCCGCCCAAACTTCGATTTTTGAGCAACTCACTCAGCCTAAATAGTGCTCGAAACTGCTCCAAAATAGCCTATACTCCCCTATTATCTTGATGGCGTCTCCTCCTCTCGCCACCCCTAAATTTTTCGAACTTGGGCGTGGCATTCCATGAAAATCTGGTTCACATTACTTTACGGATATGGCAGTTAGAACTGCCGTCCCTGCCTCCAAACCATAACCCAACACGAACCATGCAAACTGCCAACGTCAATCTGCCAATCACCGTCACGGTGCGGCACGAGCAAGTGACCACCGCCCTCCGCGAACATGCGATCAAAAAAATCGAAGGCCTGCATCTCGACTACCCGCGAATTATCGAGGCTAAGATCATCCTCGACGTTCAAAAAAACCGGCATATTGCCGAAATTATTCTATTTTGCGCCAATCATATCACGATTGAGGCCCACACCGAAGGTAAAGATATGTACGCTGCCCTCGATGAAACTATCGAGAAAATTGCCCGCCGGATGCGCAAGCACAAGACTCGGCTGTTGAAGAAGCATCGCCCACACCGCAACGAATCCATCCGTCACCTTGAAGAGCGGTTTTTCAAAGAAGACGTACTCGACCACCCGGAAAACTCCGATATCGATCCCGTGCCGTTCATCGTCCACCCCGAAAACTACTCAGTTCGGACGATGTATAAAGAAGATGCGATCATGCAGCTCGAGCTCACCGACCGGCCCTTCGTTCTCTACAAAAGCGCCCGCCGTGGTTGTCTAACCCTTGTTTACAGGCGGAAAGATGGCGAATACGCCGCGATGGACATCAAAGATTGAACCGGTAGCGACGATCACCGATCGTCGCACATTCATCCACCAAGGAACAGCCGGACAGGGCAACCCGTCCGGCTTTTTGGTGGCCTCGAGCTAAACCTATTGCGACAGCAGAGCCCTACCGCAGCCAAGCCGAGGCCTAGCAACAACAACGAACCTAGTTCAGACACGATACTGACTTTATCAATCGTAAGCGTCCTAAAGTCCACCTCTCAACAAACATCAGAAGTCACTTTTACAGAAAAAATTTGCGCGACCCTTACTGAGCTTGTTCTCGATATTTTAATCAAAATTTTAACTTTGAGGAAGCGCTACGAGAAAAATCATATAACTCGTGGTCATGGCAGAAGGACCAGAATTTAAAATGAGCCTGCGCACCAAGCCATAACATTGACCGTCCCAAGCCAACTCAAATTAGAAGCAGAAAAGACTTCTCAGCAATTGAACTCCCTCTAGCCGATAAGGAATAGAGATTTGGCAAACTTGCCGCAGGCACTTCCGATCCAGTTTTTTAGGTTCGCCGCTTAACAGAAAAAGCTCCTTTTTATTTTACCAAAAACCTCAAGACCATGCCCAACTCCGAGTGTTTCCTGTTCGTAGTCTCCGCGATCACCAAGCTCATTGATGATGTCAATTTCTGACCTAAGATCCGCGAGCAAAGGTGCTACCAGAAGCTTATCTAGCAACTTGAGATCATAGGGCGTAAGTGGACTTGGCGTGGCAGCGGGTCGCCATTTCATTTGAAACGCCGCAACAGGTCGTCGCGATACTTCACGGATTTTTAGTAAAATGTACCAACCCGCCGGATCGGTATCCCCGAAATGATCGTGAGCTAAGTCGAGCGGTAATTTTTCGAGGAACTGGCGGAATGCTGGAGTGGGAAATGAAGTAGCAGCGATGAGGATTCGCCGGTCTACATTTGCCGCCGCATATTGGCGAAAAGTCGTCTTTCGATTTTCGATGCTTAACAGCCTCTCCGCCGTAGTAGAAATTGACGAGCATCGCGCCAGATCTACCGAGGAGATCAGCACGTTTGTCAGCCCATCGAAGTCATGGGAACTGCCGTCCGGGAAATGCAGGCAAACCGGACCATGCAACTCGATGTGGCTATCGCCGGCGACAAGCCCCAGTGATTTAAGCGTGATTTCAATGCCAAACAAACATGCCAATCCGGATTCGAAAGTCCGTTGGTGGCGTTCAAGCTGTTTCGAATCCAGCCCGATGTCCACACTCGCCGCGCGGATCAGAGTGCCCGGCGGCCACTCGTATTCACTGAGCTTTTTCACCACCTCAAGCAAGCGCTTGAGCATTTCAGGATGACTCCAGTAGAAGGGACGCAGCGAACGACCTTCCAAAAATGCGAATCGTAACGACTCGCAAAACTTCGCCCATTGCTCAGGAAACCGTGAGTGCCCGAGTGCAGAAAATTCCGCAACGATCGCCAGCGCCAAGGTTTGTAATACCTCGCCCGCCGTCCCGCCAAAAAATTCGATCAACCACGGTTCCGAGGCCAGTGGCAATCTCACCCGC
>JAYWAR010000415.1:0-3422 GCA_043782285.1 Akkermansiaceae bacterium
TCGATGCTCCCTGAGTCGCCAGGCCTCACCAAGATGAGTCTCGGCCCCCGGGTGAAGGACGTCAGCGGGGATTTTTCAGTTTAGTTTTCCACACCGATCTCCCCCCGTTTATTTGTCTGGGAAATAGTTTCCTCGCGGATTTTGGATTGTAGGAACTGCCAAAAACTGAGTCACCACCGGAAATTTTCCGGTGGCTTTGACCGCGACTCTCAGAGTGCTCGCAGCGTTGCCTTGATTGCCTCGAAATTTGGCATATCGCCTGGATTGTCGAGGACTTCGGCATACTGGATCACTCCGGCTTTATCCAATACAAAGGCCGAACGCTTCGAAACACCGCCCATGATCAAATTCTTATTCGGCAGAAACTGCTCGTAGGCTACGCCGTAAGCGGCCGTGACCAAATGCTCATAGTCGCTGAGCAGAGTGAGGGTGATGCCTTCCTTTTGCGCCCAAGCTTCTTGGGCGAAAGGATTGTCGCCAGAAATCCCGAACACCTTGGCGTCGAGTGCCGCGTATTCGGAAATTCCGCGCGAAATGTCACAAAGCTCGGTGGTGCAACCACCCGTGAACGCCATCGGCACAAACAACAACAGAATGTTGGATTTTCCAAGCCACTGGCTGAGGGTGACCAACTCCGGGCCATTGGCGGTTTGGCTGACGAGGGTGAAATCTGGGGCATGGTCGCCGATTTGAAGTGACATAGTTGTTTAAGAGTTTGGTGGTTGTTTGAAGTTCGCGCGCATCCTAGAACGTGGCTTCCAGATATGTCATACCAATTCTCACAATTTGGCCAGAACCTCGGCAGCGGTAGCGGCATCGGCGAACTGATGGATGATCTTGGCCACGCCCTTGCCAGCGGCAGCCCCGATCTCAAAATGCTAGGCGGGGGTCAGCCAGCCAGTATTCCCGAGATCAACGCGGTTTGGCGTCGCCGCCTCGAACAGTTGCTGGCGACAAGCGGTGACCTTGAGCGGGCCCTGACCATTTACGACCCGCCGGGCGGTAATCCGCATTTTCGCCAAGCCATCGCTGACCTGTTTCGCGAAACCTGGGGTTGGGAAATCGGTCTGGAAAACGTCGGGATTACTAGCGGTGGACAAACCGCTTTCTATTTCCTCTTCAACCTCCTCGCCGGAACGATGCCCGATGGCAGCAAACGGAAAATTTTGTTACCGCTAGTTCCCGAATACATCGGTTACGCCAACCAAGGTGCTTGTGGGGATTTATTCCAGGCAGGCACCCCACTCATCGAAAAAACAGGGCCCCACGAATTCAAATACCGCGTCGATTTCGAGCAGCTGGCAGTCACTCCCGAAATCGCGGCGATTTGCGCTTCGCGACCAACCAATCCGACCGGTAATGTCCTTACCGACGAGGAAATTGCTCGGCTTTCGGCCCTTGCCAAAGCCAACGACATTCCGTTGATCATCGACAATGCCTACGGTGCGCCTTTTCCCGGCATCCTCTTCACCGAGGCCAGCCCTTTCTGGGAGCCACACGTGATTTTGACCCTGAGCCTTTCGAAGCTTGGCCTTCCCGGCACTCGCACCGGTATCGTCATCGGCCCGCCCGAAATCATTCGCGCGCTCAGTTCTATGAGCGCCATCGCCGGACTTTCTAATCCCAACATCGGCCAGCAAATCACCCTGCCATTGATTAAATCCGGCGAGATTTTGCGGCTCAGCCGTGAGGTGGTGCGGCCATTTTACCAAGCGAAATGCCAGCTTGCTCGCCAAGCCGCGGAGCAAGCCTTCGGCGACGACATCGAGTGGTTGATGCACCGCAGCGAAGGCGCTTTGTTTCTGTGGTTCTGGTTTCCCGGCCTGCCGATCACTTCCCAGCAACTCTACGAGCGGCTCAAAAAACGCGAGGTCCTGGTCATCCCGGGCCACCACTTTTTCTTCGGCCACGCCGACCTCGATTGGCGGCATCGCCACGAATGCATCCGGGTCTCTTACGCGATGGACGAAACCAGCGTCCGCGACGGCCTACGGATCATCGCCGAGGAAGTCCGCGCCGCAATCCGTGACCAGCCTTGAATCGCGAGGCACCGTGGCACCGATTCGGCAGGGCTCAGCATTCGAGGATCTCGACCTCATAGCCGTCGGGATCGGTGACAAAGGCCATTTTACGGCTGCCACTCGCAAATTTTTCGCGCCAGCCGCTTGGCCAGATTTCAATCCCCGCATTTTCGACTTGTTCGCAATAAGCGAGGATATCGTCCACCCCAAGCGCGGTGTGCATCAAATCATCCGGGCAGGCGTGGCTGTAATCTGGCGAGTGACACAGCTCCAGAAACACTTGGTTGCCCGGAAGCTCCAGAAAAGCGAGGCTGTTGCCTTGTGGCGAATTCTTGGACTCACCCAAGCGGTAGCCGAGGTGTTGGTAAAAAGCGATCGAGCGGGCGAGCTCGCGAACGCGAATACGGGTATGCAGAAAGCGGATCATGGTGTCATTAGCCTAACTCAAAAACTGGGCTTTGCCAAACCGGGATTGTTGGCAACTGGATTTTTAGGACCCTGGAGGATGCTTCTTTACAGCTGACGGCGGCAGCTGCTATAAGTGGGACTCTATGAAAACCATTGTCGCTGCCGTCGATTTTTCAAATGCCACGCCCGGAGTGATCCAAATCGCCATCGAGTTGGCAAAATCCTTTGGCGCGAGCTTACAATTGTTCCACGCGCTTGAACCGGAGCCAAGTTATACCGCTTACGGTTTCACCCCGGCAGAATTCCCAGCGATGGGTGCCTTCCAAGAAGAAGCGAGACTCCGAGCTACCGCCAAACTCGCGGAACTCCTTGCTCGGGCTTCCGTGGACGTGCCCAATACCAGCTCGCATTTGGCCGAGGGTAGTCCGCTCCATTCGCTGCTCGATCACATCAAGCTCAGTGGTGCAGATTGGGTGGTCCTTGGCTCGCACGGTCATGGGGTAATCGCTTCCTTACTCCTCGGCAGCGTCGCCGAAGGAATGGTCCGTAAAGCGACAGTCCCCACGCTGATCGTACCTACCGCTCGTGGATAAATGAAAAATCAGACCAAGCCGTCCTTCCGCGCTTGCTTCCAGTAGGCGTATTCCGAGCGGTTGAAGTCAATGTATTCGGGCGAGAGATCGCTGGAATACATGATGTAATCGGCGCTGCCTTGATTGAGATTGATGACAATTTCAAACTCGGGATGAGCCACCGCCTCGCGCAGCAGTTCCATCGGCGTCTCCGCTTGCAGGCCGCCACGGCAGGCAGGTTTACCGCCGATGTGGATATCCACCAGCTCTTCTCGGATCCGCGCGCGCGAATAGCCGACCGCATGAATGATCCGGCCCCAATTCGGATCGCCACCATTCCAGGACGCCTTAACTAGCGCTGATTTGCAAACCGCTTCAGCAACTTTTTTCGCATCGAGGTAGGTGCGAGCCCCTTCGACTT
>JAYWAR010000416.1:0-9460 GCA_043782285.1 Akkermansiaceae bacterium
AGGTCCTGCATCCGATTGCGGTGCTGAGGTTTGAGACGAGTGAGACGTTGGGTTTCTTGCCGCTCAGTTGCCAGTGCTTTGGCTTCACGTTCGGTTTTCATCTCAGTGAGATGATCGCCAACATTTGGAAGTTCTTCAAAGCCAACGACCTCCACGGGCATGCCGGGATGGGCTGATTTGATCGAGACGCCGCGGTCATTCACCAGTGAGCGAACTTTTCCGGCGTATGGACCACAAATAAATGGAGTGCCGACTTTGAGTGTGCCGGATTCAATAATGACGGTAGCGGTGGTGCCGCGGCCTGGGACCACGCGTGCTTCAATCACGGCGGCGCGGGCGGTAGCTCGCGGGTTAGCCTTGAGCTCAAGCACTTCTGCTTGGAGTACCATCAGGTCGAGTAAATCGTCCATTCCTTTGCCAGTTAGGGCAGAAACTTCGGCAAACTCAGTATCACCCCCGAAGTCCGTGGTTTGTAGTCCGTGTTCTGCAAGTTGAGATTTCACCCGATCGACGTTGGCGGAGGGAAGATCGCACTTGTTGATCGCAACGATGATGGTCTTGCGGGCTTTTTTCGCGTGTTTAATCGCTTCGAGCGTTTGCGGCATGATGCCGTCGTTTGCGGCAACGACGAGTACGATGATGTCGGTGATGTCAGCGCCGCGGGCTCGCATGTCCGAAAAAATCGCGTGACCGGGAGTGTCGAGAAAAGTGATTTCTTGGTCGTGGTGGATGACCTGATAGGCACCGATGTGCTGAGTGATTCCGCCCGCTTCGCCAGCGGTGATCTTGGTTTTGCGGAGGAAATCGAGCAATGAAGTTTTACCGTGGTCGACGTGACCCATGATCGTGATGATCGGTGGGCGATATTTGAGCAGATCGACGGGTTCTTCGACGACCTTTTCAGGCTCGGCGATGACTTCGATGATTTTGTGGATCCCTTTATCTTTATCGCGTTTTTCGCGCTCGAAAACAAAACCGTGGATTTCACAAATTTTAGCGGCGATATCAGGCTCAAGCGGTTGATTTGGAGCTGGGAAGACTCCAATTTTGATCAAATCCGCCATGATATTAAAAGGCTTCAGCCTAAGGCGGGCAGCCAGATCAGGAATCAGAATCGGAGGTTTGATTACAATCAGCTTCGGGTCGTCGAAGATCTCATCGAGCGCAGGTTCTTCGAGAACCTCTTGGTGAGAGATTACTTCGGGAGGTGCAACTGCTTTTTCAGCAGCCTCGATCAACGAGGCATCGTTTTGGTCGAGAATTTTTGAAATGGTACCGAGGACCGATTTGCCGGTACGCGAGGTTTTGCGAACTTTGGGTTTTTTGTCCTCGGCAAAAAGGTCGAGAGCATTGGCTTTTTGGGCTTCGAGAACACTGGGTGCGGGAGGAACCACTTCCACCTCCTTGCGTTGACGCTCACGACGTGAAGGTTTCGGCGGGGTTTCGAGAAGATCGAGAACCTTGGTTTTTTTGGGCGAGCTGTCGCTATTTTCGGGCATCCGGCTTGTCGGCAGAGGTGGAGAGGTGGATGAAGTGGGAATAAAAAAAGAATGTAAAATTAATCGTTGGAGACTCCGGCGATGGAGCCATTGACGATGCCATGGGCGCGCACCAAAATTGCTTCGGCGGCTTGCTCGGTAATTTCAAGGGCGGTGGCGATGTAATCGGCAGGCATATCGATAACCAGCTCAGGGTTGAATCCACCAGCGAGGGTGAGCTTGTTGGCGAGCTCGTCGGTAATTCCAAGTTGTTCGCCCAGAGTATGGGCTGCGCCACCGATTTTTTCTTTGAATTGTTCTTCCTTGGATTCGTCACGGCGGACTTGGACGTCCCAGCCCATCAGACGGGAAGAAAGGCGGGCGTTCTGACCTTTGCGGCCAATGGCCTTGCTGAGGTCAATTTCATCGACGGTTACGTGGACGGTGTGGGATTCTTGATCGACGGTGATCGAACGAAGCTCTGCAGGTTTAAGTGCTTCGCGGACGAATTCCTTGGGGTCTTCGCTCCAACGGATGATATCCACTTTTTCATTGTTGAGCTCGCGGACGATATTTTTGACCCGGGCACCGCGCATGCCGACGCAGGCACCGACGGGATCGACTTTCGGGTCGCTGCTCCAGACCGCCACTTTGGTGCGGAATCCAGCTTCACGGGCGATACCACGGATTTCCACGGTCCGGTCGGAAATTTCGTTCACTTCGGCCTCGAACAAGCGACGAACAAAATTGGGATGGCTCCGGGAAAGGATGATTTCGGGGCCACGGCCTTCATTTTCAACTGCGAGGACATAGGCACGGATGCGGTCGCCGATGTTGTAATCTTCGCCTTGGACGCGTTCGCGGTTAGGCATGATGCCCTCGAACTTACCGAGATCGACCATCACGTCATTGCGTTCGAAACGGCGAACGGTGCCGGAAACTACATCGCCAGCGCGATCCTTGAATTCCTCATAAATCATTTCCTTCTCCGCTTGGCGGAGGCGCTGCATCATCGTTTGCTTTGCGGTTTGTACTGCAATTCGGCCAAAATCTTTAGGCGTAACATTGAATTCTTGAACCTCACCAATTTGAGCCGCAGGATTTTTCTTAAGTGCCGTAGCGAGTGGAACTTCGTTAAATTTATCGACGTGGTCTTCATCGGCAACCACCGTGAGAATCGCAAAAATGCGAGTTTCACTTTTTTTGGTATCGACAGAGGCACGCAAGGTTTCGATCGCTTCGGCTCCTGGAACCATCTTGCGGTAAGCGGAAATGAAGGCGAACTCCAGCGCGGCAACGACTTTTTCACGGTCGATTCCTTTTTCTTTTTCGTAATACTCGATGAGGGCGACGATATCGTTGGTCATGGCGGGCGGTGTCTGCAATCGGCGCTGCTGATGTCTGGAGACGCAAAAGAGTGGGTTGATAGACCCACTCCTTTCTTTCGTCAGAAGCTGTGCGAGGAACTCTTAGAACGGTGGGATTTCAGTTGCAAGCTGAAACTCGGCCGGAAGCGATGCGCGAGAATAACGGCAGACTTTAAACTGCAGGTGGATTTCGAGGATCGTGGAAATCGGGAAATCGGCCTCAAAATTTGGAAAGTAGGTGTCGCCCGGCAAGTTTTCAAAAACATGGCTCACCAGCAAGTCATCCAGTTGCGGTAAAAATGCAGTGTAAATTTCTGAGCCGCCGATGATGAAGACTTGATCTTTGATTCCCGGCAGTTGTTGGAGTTGGTCCGGCTGATGGATCACCTCAAGTCCCGGTGCTGACCAGTTAAGATTGCGGGTCAGTACGATATTTCGACGATTGGGCAGCGGTCTGCCGATGGATTCGTAGGTTTTCCTGCCCATTACGATCGGGTGTCCGGAAGTAGTTCGCTTAAAAAATGCCAGATCTTCGGGTAAATTCCATGGGAGTTTGCCCGCGCGACCGATCACTCGATCCTGGGTCATTGCGACGATTGCAGTCAGGCGTGGCTTCATGCGTTTTCATCCTCCTGATCTTCCGTGTAATGAAAACTGTGGAGAACCCGGTGGGCAATCGGGCCGAACAACAGGCCGGTGAGAACTAAAAATGCTAGTCCCGAATAGAGCGCGTAGACTCCGGCAAATATTTTAGCAGCCTCACTTGCCATCGGGTCCACAGGTCCCATACCGCCGAGGATCATGGCGGCGTTAAGAAATGAATCGGTCCATGAAAGTTCTCCTAAATCACGATAGCCCAAAATTCCGATGCCGAGTGAGATGCCAATCAGCAAACTCGCAACGAGCAGCGAATGTCCCATCCGCCGCAGGAATTGGAACTTTGAAATGAGTTTTTCTGCGCGGTTTTCGTAGTGGAACATTGGATTAAATGGCGACCGGAGCTTTGATGTGCGGATGAAATTCGTAATTTTCGAGACGAATATCGTCAAAGGTAAATGCGTCGATGTCTTTGACCTCGGGGTTGAGCCACAAGCTTGGCAAGGGCAACGGCTCACGACTCAGTTGCAGCTTCGCTTCCTCTAAGTGGTTTGAATAGAGATGAACATCGCCGAGAGTATGGATAAAATCGCGAGCTTCGTAACCGCAGACGTGAGCGACCATTTTCGTCAGTAAGGCGTAGGACGCAATATTGAACGGCACTCCGAGAAATAGATCGGCGCTGCGTTGATAGAGCTGGCAAGACAAGCCGGGTCTGCCGTTTGCAGTGGCCTTGTGGACGTAAAATTGAAATAACAGGTGACACGGCGGTAGTGCCATTGCGTCAATTTGGCCGACGTTCCAAGCGGAAACTAAATGTCGCCGAGATTGTGGATTGCCGACCAAGCCGTCGATCAAGAGTCGGATCTGATCGATGCTGCGGCCGTCATCGGTCGGCCAAGCACGCCATTGTTTGCCGTAAATTGGCCCTAGTTCGCCTTCAGGATCTTCCCAAGCGTTCCAAATACTGACTTTGTGATCCTTTAGGTAACGGGTGTTGGTTTCACCGCGCAAAAACCACAGTAGCTCGTGAATGATCGAATGCAGGTGCAGCTTCTTCGTCGTCACACAGGGAAATCCTTGACGGAGATCGTAGCGGGTCTGGCGGCCAAAAAGCGAAATCGTGCCGGTGCCAGTCCGGTCGCCACGCTCTTCGCCGTGCTCCAGTACCTCGCGCATCAAATCAAGATAAGCTTTCACGCAATCGATCAAGTCAGGGATTAAGTCAGGGATCAAATAAAACGTGGTCGGAGAATCAATTTCCGCAATTATTCTTTGTGATAAAGCTTTGTGCCACTGAGCGATCAACAACAGGGGATTAAATCTCCTGTAAACCAAGCGGGCGTGGCTTTTTGGTTCAAGCGCAGTGCTCAAATTCCCTGATTTATTGACTCTAAGTGGCTTTTCTGCTCATGATGGCAGAACTTCACAAGGGAAAACCTCATGGAAATTCACGGCACGGTTTATGACATTTTACACAACAAGGGTGGTGAAATTTGGACCACCAAGCCCGAAGACTCGGTTTACGATGCGATTCGTCTGATGGGCGAGAAAAACATCGGAGCGCTGGTCGTGATGCGAGGCGATCAAGTGGTTGGCATATTGTCGGAGCGCGATTATAGCCGAAAAGTGGTATTGCAAGGGCGCACCTCACGAAATACACGGGTTGGCGAGATCATTATGCGGCCGGTGATTACCGTCGGCAGCCGAGATCACATTGAAACATGCATGCAGCTGATGACTGGCAATCGAACTCGCCATCTTCCGGTGCTGGATGACGGCCACCTCGTTGGTGTGATCTCGATCGGCGATCTAGTGAGTTGGATTATGTTGTCGCAGCGACATACGATCAAGCAGTTGCAGGGCTACATTGTTGGCGAGTATCCCGGTTAATTTGGAGACAGCGGTGTAGATTCGGCTCGTCGAATCGATCTATGATTGCTCGCTTCCAACCCATCGCGCGGTGCGAGGGAGCGGCGGGTTCGGAAATTTCGGAGATGGTCGTGGGTGATGCTTGTGTTTGGCGCGGGTCGGCGTTGAATGACGAGCTAATGATTCTTGATCCTATTGCCACGGTTCACAGCTGCTTCGGTGGAAAATTTGCGGTGCCGCGACAGCCGGGGCTGTGTCCGAGCGCTTGGGGGCGTTTGGTTTTTCAGCCGGCCTATCGCAGCCCGGAAGCGGTGCGTGGGCTCGAGGGGTTTTCGCACTTGTGGCTGATTTTCGGATTTCACGAGACACAGAATCAAGGTTGGAAACCAACCGTCCGCCCACCGCGGCTTGGCGGAAATCAACGAGTTGGAGTATTTGCAAGCCGGTCAACTTTTCGGCCGAATGGACTCGGATTATCTTTGGTCAAGTTGGAGGGAATCGATACAAGGGCTGGAGATTCGCCGGTACTGTTGTTGGGTGGGCTTGATTTACTGGATGGCACCCCAGTTTATGACGTGAAGCCTTACTTGGCCTATGCCGAAGCGGTGCCGGAGGCTACGGCGGGCTTTGCTGAGGACTCGATTCCACGCTTGCCGGTGGAACTTGAGGCGACGGCGGTGGAGGCTTTCAAGCGCTTGCCGAAGCGAGCACAAGCGGTTTTGTTGGAGGCGCTTTCACTGGACCCGCGACCGGCGACACAGGTGACTGCCCTGACCCGGGTGTTCGGAGCCGCGCTTTGTGGCTGCAACGTCCGGTTCACCATTCGAGAAGGGATTTGCCGGATTCTTCAAATTGAAGCGGCGCAGGCTTCGGGGTTGAATGCTTAGGGAAATCAAAGTAGATTTTTTCAATGAATGGGTTTTTAAAAAGCTTGGCGAAGGTGGCGGTAATCGCTGTTGCGCTGGCAATGTTTTCTGCCTGTAAGCGCCGTGGGGAGGTGGTCAAATCGGATCTCGATGAAGCTGGCTACCAAATGACTGCGGCGGATTGGTTCCGTGCCAGTCGTGGCAATGATGTCACGGCTTTAAAAAAATTTATGGCGGGAAATTTTCCGATCGATACCCGCGATGTCGCAGGAGATTCCGCGCTGCATGTGGCGGTGGCGGCGGGTGCCCAAGGTTCGGCAAATTACTTGCTAAGTCATGGTTTGGCGCTGGATTTGCGCGGGGCTGCAGAGCGCACGCCGCTGATGGCGGCGGTGATGGCAGATCAGACGGCGAGTGTACGTTGGCTGCTGCAGCAGGGTGCGGATCCACTTTTAAAAGATCATGAGGGTTTCAAGCCTTTGATGTTAGCGGTGCGGGAAGGGAAGCCGGCCGCGGTAGCGGAATTGGCGGCCTACGACCGCGCGGATCTGGACCCGGCACTTTTGCTAGCGGCTTTGGTGGGGCGTGCGGATGTGATCGACGCACTTACTAATTTTGGGGCTTCGGTTTATGCGAGGATGGATGATGGACGTACGCCGTTGATGATTGCGGCGGAAAATGGGCATACGGAAGCGGTCAAACTGCTTCTCGACATCGGTGCGAGCAGATTCACTACCGATCCCGACGGGCGGACGGCGGCAGACATCGCGATTGCTGCGGGTCATACCGAGCTTGCGGAATGGATTGCTCGTGAGCCATCGGCCGCAGATTTAGCGTTAGATTCTCCGGTTGCCGTTGCCAAAGCGATGGATGCAGTTGTCGATGACGCAGTCGCTAAGGCCGATGTTAGAGCCGTGCCACTTGAGTCAAAGTCAGCGGGGAGCTCGGCGGCAGCCGTTCAGGTTGTGTTGCGCGCCACGTCCAAGCCGATCGAAGGCGAAACGCTCAGCAGTCCCAGCATCATTCAGCGCGGAATTGTCGATCGCGGAGGTTCGAGTCAAGAAAGCTTTCGGATGCCGCCCTTAGTGATGCGTAATTATCGCGAAAAGGAAGTACCGGTGAGTGTGAGAACGGTTCAAGGTGACTTGGCTACGGTGCGAATCGCTGGGGCAAGTCCGCGCGAGTTTAAAGTCCGGGCGGGTGATTTTATTCCTGGCTCAAACTTAGTCGTGGTGCGGGTGCAGCGAAGGATGGAGAACAGTAAGGTAAATCTCGGCCGTCCGACGGAAATCTCGTTAGTGGTGGTTCGTGATGGCTCGAGCGGTAGCACGCGGGAGTGGATTTCTGGAGTCCCATCCAAGGCCCACGATCCGGTTGCGCTGGTGGAGGATTTTGCGACGGGCAAGCGTTACCTAGCTTCGCCCGGGCAACGTTTTCAAGGCGCTGATGGTGCCGCTTATTTTGTTTCCGATGTTCGCCCGAACCAGATGGTGATTCAAGACGTCGCCAGTGGTGCGGTTCAGACGATCCCCTTGCGCGGACCGCGTGGATAAGGTAGTTTCTGCTTTATGGAATCTGACGTCCTTATCGATCATAGCGAGCCCGTCCGCCAATTTTCAGTGTTACTGTCCAACCGTGTCGGTGCGCTGGCGGCGATGGTGAAGCTTTTGCGATCCTTGGGGATTGAAGTGCTTGGCTTGAGTGTGCAAGATTCGCGGGATGCGACGGTGGCGAGATTGGTGGTTTCGGACCCGGATGCGACCGAGCAGTTATTCATGGAAAAAGGCATTCCGTATACTTCTTGCGAATTGCTGGTGATTGCGATGCGCGAGTCCGGTCCTGGCTTGCTCCAGTGCCTCGACACTTTGATGATTGCGGAAACCAACATTGATTTTGCGTATGCGCTGATGCCAAGCCCCGAGGGGCAATCGATGTTGGCAATGCACGTTGAAGACTACGAATTTGCAGTCGCGGTTCTCCACCAGAGCGGGTTTAAGTTGATGTATCAGGCGGATCTCAGTCGCTGAATGTTTAAAGACGCTTGCCAGGGCAATCGGCGTGGCATGCAAACACGGAGATTGCACCGGCAGCATGCGACGCGTATTGCTCCGCGCAGAAACACCGGTATTTTGAACTCTCCTGCATCTGACCTGCCGCCTGCATCATGGCTGATCCGCATCTCCGAAGTCTTCGCGGAATTTTCTGACGACATTGTTAATGGTCTTGGGGGGCAAGTTGCTAAGAAGTTGGGGAGCGAGTATTACTTAATTCAAACTCATACCCCTGCAGCCATTCACCGTTCAGAGGCCGCCAATTACCTTCGATGGAATTTACCTGTTGAGCACGCTTGGCCGTGCAATCCTGAAAAAATGGAAGGTTTCGTGGAGAAAGCAGCTCAAGCGATCTTGCGCAAATTTGGGGGGCGTGGACCGCAGGCGATCTTTATCGGGCAGCTCGACCCGAGCGCGTCGAGTCGCTACTACAAAACGCTGGCTTCGAATCTCCGCGGCCGAACGCTTCAGTTATTCCCTGCAGAAATTGCTGCTTTTAAGGATGTGGAGGCTCAGGACAGTCAGCGAGCGAGCTTATTTTGCCTCATTGGTAAAGAAGGTCTCTTCTGTGGAATGCACAGCCCGAAAGCTGCAAATGGCTTTTATCCGGGCGGTACCAAATACATCAGCCAAAACTCTCCTGATACCATCAGCCGGGCGGGTGCGAAAATTGCGGAAGCGCTGCACTATCTGCTGATGCATCGGCCTCCACTCAAAAAAGGTCGGCATTGGCTTGAACTTGGAGCCAGTCCTGGCGGCATGACCTCTGAGTTGTTGAGCCGGGGGTATAAAGTGACTGCGATCGACCGTGCCCCGCTCGACAAACGACTGGATCGGCTGCCAAATCTGGTTTTCGCTTTGCTTGATGTGGCTGGATTTAAGCCTAACAGCAGCATGCATTATGACGCGATTCTCTCGGACATGAATGGCGACCCGCGTGAAGCGATCAAACAAGTCGTCCGGCTATCGAAAAACCTCAAGCCGGGTGGGCTGGTGGTTTTTACCTTGAAAACTGCGGGAGTCACTCGTTTTGAGGAAATGAATGAGCTTTACCGATTTGCAGTCGAATTTGCAGCGAGTGGGGGACTCCGCTTGCTGACGAGCACCCACCTGACTTACAATCGTCACGAACTTAGCCTGTTTTTTGAATCCGCTGGCGCGAGTAAATCTGAAATTTAAAGCCTCTGCCTTGACTCTGAAATTGTAGTGGCCATTCTAATTCTCAATGA
>JAYWAR010000417.1:0-9450 GCA_043782285.1 Akkermansiaceae bacterium
ATGGAGCTCTCCCTGCCTTGAATACTCCCATCACTCTCGGGGGGCTCGCTCTAGAAGCTGTTGGAACTAGCTCCTACACCGGCGAGTTCGATGAATTCGTCATCTCGAAAATCGCACGCTCGACAGGCTGGATTAAGCTAGTTTCTATCAACCAAGGTAGTAGTGACGCTGCCCTGCGCGTTCTTTCATTGGGTGCTGCTGAAGGTACCGGAGTGAGAGAACAAAGTCATTTAATGCAGCATCTGTCACTTTTTGGCGATATTGCGAATAATATGATGTTCGACGGCTGGATCGCTATCGGGGTTTGTGCCATTATGATCGTGATCGGTTGGACCGTGGCGGTGAAGAAGTTTATCTATCTCAATTCGATTGAAAAAGGGACTAAAGCCTTTCTCAATCAGTGGAAATCCCTTTCTACTGACCTCACTGCGCTCAATCCCGATGATCGATCCAGCGTCAGTAGCCTCGGTGGCCAGGTCGATCCAAGCGAGCAGGGGCTCATCGAAAAATCACCGCTATATCATATCTATCAAATTGGTTCTGAGGAGATCCGCCATCGCCTCGACAAGGACAATAATCGTATTCAAGGTCTCTCTGGCCGTTCTATCCAAGCCATCCGTGCCAGTCTCGATGCTGGCCTTGTCCATGAAAGCCACCGCCTCTCCGATGGGCTTGTTTATCTCACCATCAGCATTGCTGGAGGGCCTTATGTTGGACTGCTAGGCACAGTCGTCGGCGTAATGATCACCTTTGCGATCATCGCAAAATCCGGTGAAGTCAATGTCAACTCGATTGCTCCCGGAATTGCATCCGCGCTGCTCGCTACTGTCGTCGGCCTCGTGGTTGCCATTCCTGCGCTATTTATCTATAGTTATCTTAATGGTCGGATCAAAAACTCATTGGCACTCATGCAAGTATTCATCGACGAATTCGTGGCAAAAATGGCTGAGTTCTATCGACCTGCCCAAGAGCCTGAGCAAACCGGCGGCCATTGAATCTTAAATTTCAAATCATAAATCTGCATGGCCTCTGCCGACGACAAAAGTTATGATGATATCAATGTCACACCGATGGTAGATCTCTATCTCGTGTTATTGTTAATTTTTATTATCATGACGACTGCTGGTGTGCAGGGAGTGAAGGTAAATCTTCCCAGCGCTAGCAAAGTTTCATCACCCAAGCTTGACGCGCCCAAAACCCAAGCCATTACCATCGATAACGAAGGGAAAATTCGACTCAATACTCTACCCGTTACTCTTGCCGATCTCGAAACTAAGCTCGGCCAACTTAAGGCAGCTACCCCCGAACTTCCCATTGTCGTCCGCGGTGATCGACAAAGTCAGTATCAGGGAATCATGGATGTACTCGACGTGTTAGGTCGTGTTGGCATTACCCAAATTGGTCTAGCGACTCAAGCACCCAAAGGCGGAAAATAACGGATGTCCCGGTCTCTTAAATCATCTGTAATGCAACCCAAGCCAAACCGGCATCGCCTAATCGTAGGCGTTTTGCTTGCTATTGTTCTATTAGGCGGAGTGGTATCTTTCCTCATAGGTGGAGGAAAGACAGTTAAGACTACGCTTAAAAAGGCCAGTATCGTCACCATCATTTTACCACAAGCTCTGCCGCCGCCGCCGCCGCCGCCACCGAAGCTCGAGCCGCCTAAACCGGAGCCTCTGCCTGAGGAGAAGCAAGAGGACGTTGTTGAGCAGAAACCAGATCTGGTTGAGCCGCCACCTGAAGCTCCGAACGAGCCGCCTTCCGAGGTCCTCGGAACTAACATTCAAGGCAATGGACCCGGTATGAACGGACTTGGAACAGGTGGTAATGGCGGCGGTAACCATAATAGCATCGGCAGCGGCAGCTCCAAACAAGCGCGCATCGACTGGTATGCAAAAAAAATTCTCGTTACGACCCTCAAAGAAGCACTCCAAAGAAATCCTTCGACGAAATCCACGGTTATGGATGACGGCATTCGTGTTTGGATCGACAAGGACGGCCGCGTTACCCGGATCAAACTCTTGGGAGGCACTCGCAACCTCGCGGCTCTCGAAGAGGTTCTTGTTGGCCTCCAGACCTCTCAGGCACCGCCCACGGGGATGCCTCCTTACATCGATTTCAAAATCAAAGCCTGCAAAGCTGGTATCTAACTTTATTCATGTTTATCGCACGTCCATTCGCCCTCGCGGCTCTCGCCGGAGCCACTTCTTTGCTTTATGCCGTAGAAGTTGCCACCGAGACTACGCCGGTTAGCCAAGTTGAAACGAATCTCTCAGATTCTCTCGATCCGACCACTCATACCTCGCCCGCAGGCTCCGGGCCGTCACGGCCTGTCCCCTCCGCCAACGTCACGGTCAATCTCATCAACCGCCTTGTTGAGAAAGGCATCCTCTCACAAGCCGAAGCGGCGGAGATGATCCGACAAGCCGAAACTGACGCCGTAGCTGCCCAGAATACGGCTGCTCTGTCACTCGCTCCGGAGACGGATGAAATGCGTGTTACTTACATCCCTGAGCTCGTCAAAAATAACCTGCGCGACCAAATCAAACAGGAACTCATGGTTGCTGCTCGCGAAGAGAAATGGAGCGACAAACCTTCTCCCGAGTGGACTTCGAAGTTTCGTCCCTTCGGCGATATTCGTGCTCGTTACGAAAGTATCTTGTTTCCCGCGGGTAATGACGATTCTGGAAGCTTTACTAACTTCAACTCGATTAACAACGGCTCGCCATTTGATGCTTCCGGCACCCAGTATCCACCTTCGTATAACGTCAATCAAGATCGTCAGCGGACTCGGCTGCGTGCTCGGTTAGGTACCGAGATTATGCTTGGTGAAGGTTTTAATGGCGGCATCCGCCTTGCTACTGGCGAAAGTAACTCGCCAACTTCGCCTAACCAAACACTTGGCGCTTCTGGCGGAAATTTCTCGAAATACGCCATCTGGCTTGACCGTGCATTTCTCAGCTATGATCTCGGTCCTGGCCATGGTGAAGAGCTTACGTTTTTTGCTGGCCGTTTTGACAATCCATTTTTTTCCACCGACATCCAATGGGATAATGATCTTGGTTTTGATGGCTTGGCAGTCCGTGGCAAAGTCAAAATCAACGACTGCGTTTCTACTTTCTTTTCTGCAGGTTATTTTCCGGTCTACAACACGGATTTCAACTTCGCGTCTAACCAGCCAACAAAATTTAGTAGTACCGATAAATGGCTCAGCGGAGCCCAAATCGGTATCGACTGGAAAATCGCGGAGGACTGGAAGGCTAAGTTTGCCCTTGCCTACTACGACTTTACCAACATTCAGGGCAAGCTTTCCTCGGCCTATACCCCGCTCACTTCCAGCGACGCTGGCGACACGGACAGCACCCGTCCCGGATTTGCCCAGCGAGGCAACTCTTATATGCCCTTACGGAATATCATTCCGACGGCTGCTAATGATTTTGGAAACAAGTATCAATATCAATACTACGGACTCGCTTCGGAGTTTCGAAACCTGACTCTCACGGGTAAGATCGAATACGAGGCTTACGATCCTATCTCAATCTCGTTAGTTGGCGAAGTAACCAAAAATCTCGGTTTCGACGCATCCAAAGTCGCAGCTCTCGCTTATAGCAATGGACGAATTGGTAGAACGATTAATTCTCGCGATGACTTCAAAGGTGGCGATATGGCATGGTATGCTGCTTTCCAAGTCGGGATGCCCGCGCTCCAGACCTTCGGCGACTGGCAGGCGTCTTTGGGTTACCGCTACGTCGAGTCAGATGCGGTGGTGGACGGCTTCACCGACTCCGACTTCGGCGGCGGCGGTACCAATGTCCAAGGCTTTACGCTTGGTGGAAATTTTGCTCTATCGCCCGCTGTTCGTCTTGGCCTGATTTGGATGAGCTCTAACGAAGTTACCGGCCCGCCTCTCAGCTCTGACACTTTACAGTTCGACATCAGCGCAAAATTCTAATCAGCCTATGAAAATTTATAATGTTTTGCTGTTTTTTGGATTTCTTACAGCTGTGGCGTCGGCCACTGAAACTCTTGATCCCACGCTTAAACTCCGCGAACAACTCCGCAGTGTTACCCTCCAACTCCGCACCTCACAAACGGACGCGGCCAACGCCCAAGCGGCTCAAGCCACTGCCGAGCAGAAAAATACCGCTCTCACCGCGAAAGTCGCTGATCTCGAAAAACGCAGCGCTACACAGATCAAGCAAAGCAGCACTGATAAAGTCACTGCTGACGAATCTATCGCCAAACTTAATGACAAGCTCACTGAACGAGAACAACGCATTGTCCAATACACTGAAGCTCTCGAAAAATGGAAGCTAGGCTATCAGAAAGCTGCCGAGGTCGCGCGTACCAAGGAAGACGCACGCGTCAAACTTGCCGCTGAGATTGTGATGAACAAGCGCATCATCGCCGACCGCGAGAGTAAAAATATCACGCTCTTCAATACCGCGAATGAGATTCTCAATCGTTATGAAAACTACGCCCTTGGCAAAGCTATCGGAGCCCGTGAGCCATTCGTCGGTATCGCCCGCGTTAAGATTGAGAACCAAGTCCAAGGCTACAAGGACCAGATTCTTGACAGTCGAATCAGCGCGCGAATGACCAACTGAGATGAAAAAATAATGCCCTCAATTTCGTTTGCTTCCATTTCACTTTTTCCAATGAAACGTCTATCCCTTTTACTCTTTCTCGTAACTTCCCTTGCACATGCTGAATCTCCCATGGTACTAGCTAAAGTCGGTGAAATTGAAGTCCAGGCCTCTGAAATTCGCGAAACTCTCGCGAGCCTAGATGCCGACCAACAAACCGCGATTCGCAAAGAACCTGCGGCCCTCGCTCAATACGTCCGCGCTCTGTTGGTTCAGCGGCTAGTCCTCAAACAAGCGCTCGAAGCAAAGTGGGATCAAGATCCGGTCGTCATCTCGCGGTTGGTTCGTGCTCGCGAGGCTGCGCTCATCGAAAGCTTTCTTCAAAACGCCTCCACTCCGGATTTGGCTTACCCAACCGATTCCGATCTAACTCGTAGCTACGAGTCTGCCAAGTCCAAGTTCCTCATTCCACGTTCCTATCGACTCGCCCAGATATTCATTGCCAGCGACAAGGCGAAGCTAGAGGCCATCGTCAAACAACTCAAAGTCAATGCTGCCGATTTTGCCGTTATTGCTCGTAAGAGTAGCGAAGAAACGACTAGCGCTGCTCAAGGTGGGGAAATTGGCTGGCTCACCGAAGAGCAAATTCAGCCCGAGATTCGTGAAAAAATTCCTAAATTTACTCTCGGAGCGCTCTTTGATCCCATCAAACTCAACGACGGTTGGCACATCCTCAAAGTGCTCGAGATCCTCGAGCCACGCACCCCGCCGCTGGCTGAAATCCGGCCCAAGCTCGTCGCGCAATTGCGGGCTGAGCACTCACGCATCCAACGCCAAGAGTACCTCGCCGGTTTGCTCAAGCAATATCCGCTCGCCATTAACGAGATCGAACTCTCGAAACTGTTTCCGTGACTCTGATAGGCGAAAACCCTGCCTTACTATCTTTTACTCATCCGATTTTTTCATGAAGCCAAAACGTTTCTATTTCCGGAGCACCCCGTTATTCGGCACCACGCTTCGTTATGGCGTGCCTATGATTATCGGCTTTGCCTTTTTTATCACAGAGCATACGTGCGAGGCTGCTATCTTCGGCGGTAGCACGGGAAGCGCCTCTACTTCGTCTCTTGCAAGCGGAGCCACGACTGGAATGGGTACCACATCTACGAGCACTGCGCGCGATAACGCCAGCGAACTGCTTAATCGCAGCAACCAAGCCGTCGGTGCTGCGCTCGCCCTCCAGCAAGCGGCTCGCGCTGTTGCCATCAGCGGCACAAACCACCTTGGCACCATTGCGGCACCACTGCCCAATGTCACTAACGGCCTAGGCATAGGTGGTCTTCAGATAGCTCCCGCAGTTACTGGCGATCCTACGCAATGGACTGGTGCTAACCTACCTGTACAAACTGTTTCGAACGAGAACGTCAACGTCACTATCAAGCAGACCACCAAACAGGCATCGCTCAACTGGCAGACTTTTAACGTTGGTAAAAAAACCATTATAACCTTCGATCAATCTGCTGGTGGCGAAAATGTCTCGCAGTGGATTGTCTTCAACAAGATCAACGACCCCACTGGAAACCCAACCCAAATTCTCGGTTCGATTAAGGCGGAAGGCCAGGTCTATTTGATCAACTGCAATGGCATCATCTTTGGCGGCAGCAGTCAGGTCAATGCTCGCGGCCTTACGGCTTCCTCATTGCCAATGAATCATAATCTAATCAGTCGTGGTTTACTAAATAATCCGGATGCTCAGTTTCTTTTTTCAGGGCTGAGTGTGCCGGGTGGCACGGATGGGACGCCTAATTTTGATCCCGGGCCACCGCCCGCGACGGGACACTATGGTGATGTGATCGTGCAGGCTGGTGCGGTTCTTACAAGTCCGGTTGGCAGTGGCGGCAATGGGGGACGAATCATGCTAGTAGGGCCAAATGTTACCAATGCAGGTACGATCTCCACCACTTCTGGCCAGGCCGTAATTGCGGCTGGATTGCAGGTGGGGGTTGCGGCACACAACAGTTCCGAGCCCAGTCTGCGTGGTCTGGATGTGTGGATCGGCGCGGTTGGTGACTATGCTGGCACGGCAATCAATTCTGGGGTTGTTGAGGCACTCACCGGAAGCGTCTGGATGAGTGGTCGCCATGTCAATCAGCTCGGAGTCATTGACAGTAGTACCTCGGTCAATCTGAATGGTCGGATTGATTTAAAAGCGAGTTATGGTGCAGTTGGAAACCCCAACTTCGATAGCACAACGGAACTGGGTGCCGGAGGACCCATTTTTTTCAATCAGTTCACTGGAGTGGTGACTGTGGGAGAACATAGTATAGCACGGATTTTACCCGATTATGCGAGCACGAAAGCGGTGCCGGGCACGGCTCTGCCGGAGCGTTCTCGAATTAACGTAGATGGCTTGGCGGTACATTTTGACAAAGGCTCGATTCTATTAGCTCCCAACGCCGAGGTGTCTGTTCGTGCAGGTGTCTGGCCTTATCAAGATGTGGATGGAAATCGGACGATTTTTGATGCGAGCGGTAAGGTAGAATCTGGGATTGCTAATTATTATTCGGGGACGGGCCAACGGTTCTTTTTGAATGATGGACAAATTTATGTCGATGAGTTAGCGGTGATCAATGTCGCCGGTAGTGTCGATGTCTACGTTCCGTTAGCTCAAAGCGTTTTAAGTGTGAAGCTGCTTGGTCCTGAGTTAGCAGATTCACCGCTTCAGCGTAATACCGAGTTGCGTGGCAAGACTCTTACCGTCGATATCCGGAATACTGGAATCGATCACGGTAAGTTCTGGATTGGAACTCCACTCGGTGACGTCACAGGGCTCGCAGGGCTTATTGAAAGAAATGCAGCACAGCTAACTGTGGTTGGTGGAAATATTAATCTGCAAGCTGGAGGTTCGATCGTGGTCAGTAAGACCGCGCTGCTCGATGTCTCTGGCGGTTACTTTAGCCACGAGGGTGGCATTGTGAAAACCTCATCGCTGATTTCAGGCGGCAGACTTGTGGCGATCCAAGACGCAACGCCAGATCAGTTTTATGATGGAGTTTTTGAAGCTCACTCGGTGTTTGCCTTTGAAAAATGGGGGATTATGGACACATTCTCGAATTCGCTGTTCAATGGGACGAAGCAGGAAAGTTATGTCGAGGGTGCGGCTGGAGGCTCCTTGTCATTGAGTGCACCCAGCATGGCGCTTGATGGTGAGTTGCGTGGCTTGACGGTGATTGGTCCTCGCCAAAGGTCGAGCTTGCCGGGGGGGAGCGCCTTACATTTAAAATTTGAATCGGAAAAAGAATTTCAGTTTGCGGGTGAGACACAGTTTATTAAAAATTCACCGACTCCACCTGCACTGATTTTTTCAAAGCAGTTACTTGATTTGTCGACACCTACTTTTTCGCTAGTAAACGACAGACCTAACTCTCTGGCGGCAGATCGTCGTGCTTCGGTGATTCTTACTTCTGGATTATTGGGGGATCATGCTTTTGGTGCTTTGGAAATTGCGAATCCAGATGGTTCAATCACTGTTCAAAACGAGGTTACGCTTTCGGCGGCAGCGATGGGCTCGGTTTCATTTGCCGCAGCAAACATTTCAATTTTTGGCGCAATGAATGCGGCAGGTGGGAAATTGTCGTTCACGACTTACAATCTCTCGCCCTCGTTCGTCAGTGAGTATGGAATTATGAATCGTACCGTGAGTGAGCCATATCCTTCACCAGTGTTAGATCGTGGTCACTTTACTTTGGCTGCGGGTGCCAGTCTATCTACAGCCGGATTTTTGATAGATGATAGCAGTCATGCGAGATCTCTTAGTGGTCCCCAGGTGATCGGTGGGGGGAGTATTACGATTCATTCTTATCAAGCGTTACTGGCAAAGGGCGCGGGAATCGATGTTTCAGGCGGAGCTTACGTTTCGGCAAGTGGTAAGATATCCTATGGTAAAGGTGGGAGTATTTCTATTCTTACAGGGAAGGACCCAGCATTCCTTGGATTGATCGGCGGAAACTTGGTGCTTGATTCGACCCTTAGTGCTTATTCCGGGATAAGCGGAGGTATTTTGAATCTTCAGGCGAACTTGATTCGGGTCGGTGGTATTTCGCAGGCTGGATTTCTCAATCTTGGAGAAGATTTCTTTCAGCGGGGTGGCTTTGCGCAATATTCTCTGACCGGGATTGGAGCGGCTTCGGCGGTGATCGCACCGACCGGAATTTTTGAATCCTACATTCCTGCGATTGGG
This sequence comes from Akkermansiaceae bacterium, assembly GCA_043782285.1. Taxonomy (GTDB): domain Bacteria; phylum Verrucomicrobiota; class Verrucomicrobiia; order Verrucomicrobiales; family Akkermansiaceae; genus Luteolibacter. The sequence goes on from JAYWAR010000417.1 coordinate 8,824, forward strand.
ATCGCTGCAGGTGCTCAAATCACTCCACATCTGGATGGTCTTGCGGTTGTGCAGAACTCTGTTGAGGGCGGCACGCTTGAACTGAGTCGCTTTGAGTATGCAAAAGGGGTAAGGTCAGCTGTGAACCTTAGTTTTTCTGCACTTGGCTCAGATGATCCATTTACGTTGGACCAATTGGAAGTCCGTGGTGACATTTTGATGGGGGAGGGAGCTCGGATTTTAACTGAAGCGGGTGCTAAGGTTTCGTTTAAAGGCGGAACGGTTACTTTGCTCGGAAGTGTGATTGCCCCGGGCGGTGAGGTTTCAGTCGCTGGTGCAGGATCATTTCCTCTCACCAATTCTCAAAAGTTGTTAGTAAATCAAGCATTGCCGACAGTGCATCTAGGCGCTGGGGCGCAACTTGATACGGCGGGAATCACTCAACTCGTTCCTGATCACTATGGACGTCGCGTAGGTATCGTTTATGACGGTGGTAAAATTTCTATCTCCGGGAACATTCTCACGGAAAGTGGTGCGGTGCTCGACGTTTCAGGGACTTCAGGGATTTTAGATCTTAATCCTTTGGTCGTAGCGAATCAGGGGAGGACGGGACTGAGTTCCATTCCATTACAACTGCGTGGCATCGCC
>JAYWAR010000418.1:0-3414 GCA_043782285.1 Akkermansiaceae bacterium
ACCGCGGGTTGGGCCTTCGCTGGTGCGGAAATCCCAACCCGTAAGACCTGGTGGAAAACGAAGCGACAGGCCCGCATAGCCGCCGTAAGAAGCTCCACCTGGCTGATGTGGCGGCAGCGTGCGATCCAGCTTCACCGGCGCATCTCCAGCAGTAAATTCACTCGTCCAGTCGATAGTATATTGCCCTGTGGCATTTGGCCGTCCGATCGAGAGGTGGCGTTGCTCCGTCATGACAGCTGGTTGACCGGGCGGGTGGTAGCTGAAGCGGAGCTGCGCGCGCGCGGTGAAGCCATCGCCCGACTCGACGTTGGCGTGCGTTAGTTCTGTCTCCCCTTCGCTCTTCCGGCTGGTCGGGTCTTCCTCCCAGTAGTTCAGGCCGTTGATAAATTTCCAGGACCACCACAAGCCACGATGCCACGGGTGATCGGCAGGTTCAAATCCCGTCAGCACCTCGCCATCCACGGTGGCGAGCGGGTGAAAATAGGATTTGGGCTGCTTCTTATCAAAGACGAGCTGCCAAACGGTTTTATCGCCGTTACACAAAGCTAGGCTGGTATCGGTCTTGAGCCATTTAAGCGCAGAACCCTCGGCATCCGCCCCCAAAGCATGGCCGGCAGCAAGGCCCAACAAAGTGGCAAAACCAAACAGTGCGCGAGAGTGATATTTCATGGACTGATGAAACCTAGCACCAGCCCGAACAAGATGCTTGTAAAATTGACCACTGGTAAATATTACACTTGGCAACACAATGAAGAGCCGCACCACCTTCCGCTGCAACCGAGAGCTTTTTCACGCAGATACCTGTCAACCGCTCAAGTTAGCGGCCAAGCAAGGCGATGTGTGTTTGGCTGCACTCGGACGCGGGAGCTATCCCGGGGAACGGTTGCCACGGAATGACTTGAAGGAGGTCTGCATGGTCGGCTACTGGGATGCACCGCGTGACCAAAATTGGGGGCTCGACTGGCATTGCAACGAAGGAATTGAAATCGGTTATGTTTCAAACGGCAAGCTGCCCTTCAGTGTAGGCGATGCGTCTTATCTGGTAGAACCCGGCCACCTCACCATCACGCGCCCATGGCAGCGCCATCGCGTGGGCAATCCCATAGTGCCCGCCTGCCGCTATTCTTGGTTGATACTGGATGTAGGGATACGCCGTCCTAACCAGACATGGCATTGGCCGTCTTGGCTGCTTTCCTCTAAAAGCGACCTCAAGCAGCTCACCGAGATGCTCAGCAAGAATGAACAAACGATCTGGCGCGCGGATCGCAAGCTCGGCAGTTGCTTTGAAAAGTTAGATCGGATCGTGGCCACGAAGGAGCGGGATGCCAACCATGCCAAGCTGAAGATTCTGATCAATGAACTCATCCTCCTGCTGGCGGAGATGTTGGTGTCCAGAAATCCTCTTCTGGACCAATCTCTGTCGAGCAGCGAGCGGACGGTGCGCTTGTTTCTGGAAAACCTGAGCCACCGCTGTGATGAGCCATGGACCTTGGACTCGATGGCGGCACACTGCGGGCTTGGAAGGACGCATTTTTCTTCCTACTGCAAAAAGCTCAGTAATTCAGCTCCGGCTGAATACCTAACACGCACTCGAATGAAGGCAGCCACCCGGCTTCTGACCGCCCATCCGGAACTGAGCATCACGGAGATCGCATTCCGCTGTGGGTTCCAGTCGAGCCAGTATTTTTCCAATGTCTTTCGCAAACAGCACGGCCATTCCCCGAGCGAACACCGCTTGCTGCAATGCGCCAGTAGCCTATCGAAAAAAATTTGATGCTCACCGGGCCAATGAGACATGACGTCGTTTTACCCCGGTAGTGGGTGGGGATGGTGAGGTTGAAGAGTTTCTCGCGCAAAGACGCAGAGACGCAAAGGGAAGAAAGGGGGTCTCGTTTTCTGGATTCTTAAAACTTTGCGCCTTTGCGCGAGTTGTTATAAACCGAATCGGGTTGGCCACTTCCCTCGTTCACTTCAAGACTATAAAAGGCGCGGCTATCAATTCGAGGAGACTCACATGATGCAAGGCGACCGGATTGATAAACTCGTAAGGACGCGCCGACCACTCCAGCCACGATCTCAGCTCCGCATCCTCTCGCGCCTCCTGATGGGGTGGTCCGAATGCTTGTTAGTCGGGACTGACGCTTTCGATGCTTGTTAGTCAGGACTGACGCTTTCGACAGGTCGGCCTCGCACCGTCCCCGGAGATCGGCGGCGAGTGCGAAACTATTTCCCCACACCGCAACACCATTTCTCTCCACTGCGGACAACTCTATCTCCATCGCGGAGCACCCTTTCCCCACCGCGCTCCTTCGCAAACCCGTTGTTTTTAAATTCCGACCCACTGCGGAAACCCGTCTTACCACCGCGAAGCCGCGTTTTTCCACCTCGCAATCCCGTAACTCGACCGCGATCCCGGATTTTTCCATGTTTTCAAACTGTCCCTCGACCGCGACGCTCTGTTTCTCCACCGCGAAGCCTTGTTTCCCTCCAAAACCTCTCGGATTAAGAATTTTCCAACCGCATCCTCCCTCCCCATCAGTTCCGCCTCCGCGTTCCCTCTGCGAACTTTGCGCCACTGCGGTTCACTCTTCCCCCTCACCCCTCTCCTATCCGCATGATTTGCCGACACCCCCGACGAATTTCCGTGCGCCCATCAGGAGACTCCTATAACAGCCAGATCACTGTTGAATCAGCCAAGCAATACCATGCCCGACTCCATCACCCCTCCAGCAGATCCATCCGCCGCCACGCCCACCGCCCCCGCCGCCCGCGGTTACTATCAAAAGGCCCAGCTCGAAGACCTCGCCCTCGGCGAGTCCATTCTCGCCGCGGCCCGTGAGAACGCCGTGGCCCTCGACGAGCAGGACATCACCGCCCTCTATCTGGACGGCTTCGACACCGTCGTGAAGGAATCCCGCCAGCGCGCCACCGAGTCCGGCCAGGCCAAGGAAGACTCCAAGGCCGCCACCGACCTCACCGGCCAAGCCGCCACCGATCTCGCCGCCGCCCTCCAGAAAATCCAGAGCTCCGCCAAGCAGAAGCACAAGATGCTCGATGAAGATGGCGACACTGCCACCAATTTCTCCACCGACGGCTATCTCATCGGCACCCGCCTCGATGCCAGCCGCGCCATCCTCCTCCAGAGCGGCGATACCCTCATCCTCCGCGCCAAGGCCGACAGCCTCCCCGGCTTCAAGACCGCCGAGAAAATCAAAGTCGTCGAGGACCTGCTCGCCGCCTACCGCGGCAAATCCGGCGACCAACAGCAAACCCTCAAGGAAAAGGAAATCGCCCGCCTCGATCGCGACGAACTCCTCCACGTCCTCAACACCCGCCGCGCCTCCATCCAGCACGCCGCCGACGCCATCTGGCCCCACTCCCAGGAAACCAACCGCCCCATCCGCAAAACCTTCG
>JAYWAR010000419.1:0-9448 GCA_043782285.1 Akkermansiaceae bacterium
AAGCGCAAACTTAAGCCGATTCGTTTCGCGTAACTTTTAAAATTTAGAATTTTCTCAGCTTTGCGCCTCAAGCTTACGATTGCCTATGACGGCCGCCCTTACAACGGTTGGCAATCGCAGGTTTGCGGCAATACCGTGCAGGACATGATTGTTCGAGCCTTGCAAGAGGTCGCGAAACAACCGTTGCGCCTTGATGGCTCGGGTCGCACTGATACCGGCGTACACGCGATCGCGCAGACCGCTCATTTCGATCCACCGCCGGAAATTTCGATGAACCCATTTAACTGGGTGCCTGCGCTCAACAGTAAACTGCCCGCCACCATCCGAATCATGGCCTGCGAAGAAGTCGCCGCTGATTTTCACAGCCGCTTTTCTGCTACGGGTAAAATCTATCATTTTGATCTCTGCACCAGCCCCGTTCTGCCGCCACTTAAAGCCGGACTCGCATGGCACCTCCCGCGCCAGCTCGATGTGGATGTCCTGTGGGATGCACTCTCGCTGTACATCGGCCGTCATGACTTTCATGCCTTCGCGGCCTATCGTGGCAATGAAAACTCAAATATGGACTGGTGCAGAACGATTGAATCGGTCGAGCTAACAACTCTGCAAGATGGCTACCAGATTGCTTACACCGGCGATGGCTTTCTTTACAAAATGGTCCGACTTCTCACCGGTGGTGCCGTTCATGCCGCCCAAGGTCGGATCAGGTTAGATGATTTTGCGGCCTTACTCGACCAAGCGCCTGGTTTACCCTTCGGCAAATCGCCCTTGTGCGCGCCGGCCGACGGGCTTTTTCTCCGCGAGGTGATCTATCCGTAAATCACTCAACAAGCATTTCGACAGTCGCAGTCAGAAGCTCTTCAGCAAGCAAGTCACCTTACTTGTCCGGCGAGAAATTTCAGCACATCCTCCGCTTGCTTGTCAGTTGAGGCACTGAAATCACTCCAAACGAGCTTACCATCCATGAAAAGGAAAGCTTGGCGCTTGGCAAAACCGAGAGTCTTCGGCACTCCAAAGGCATCCATCACTTTGCCATCCAAGTCGGCGAGCAGCTCGAAGGGGAGTTTATATTTGTCCTTAAAAGCTTTTTGGGCAGCCACTTTGTCAGAACTCACCCCGAAAATTTTGACCTGCTTGTCGGTGAGTGCCGCGTAGGAATCGCGCAGGCTACATGCCTGCTTGGTGCAACCTGGAGTGTCAGCTTTAGGGTAAAAATAAACCAAAATGTAACCCTTTGCACCCAAGGCGGACAATTTCACCACCTGATTTTCCTGGTTTTTTGCTTCGACGGTTGGCAAAGCAGCTCCCACAGCAAGCGGCTCTGCCATCAGATTACTGGCAAATATGCTGGTGGAGACGGCGGTGAGGAGTTGAGTGATTCGTTTCATCAGTTTCAAGTTTGCACGGTATTCTGAATTGGCAACCACGAGTTGCTGCGGCGACCGCAACTCGTGGTAAATCGAGCGGCCGCCACAATTTAGCCCGGTAAATTGTGGCTTGAACCCCAGCCCCGGATGCAATCAAGATCTCGTCAGAAAATGTCTAAACAAGCAGCTGCGCAAGAAACCATTTATGAGGGAATTCCAGCCTCTCCCGGTATCGCCATCGCTGCGGTGCATGTCGTCGCTCGCGGCTTCTCGGCACCCGAGGTTTATGAAATCCCCGAATCCGAAGTTGCACGCGAACAAGAACGTTTTCAACAGGCTTTGGAAATCACCAAACGCCAATTGATCGAACTCCAAAGCCGGATGGAGGATCTATCCGGAAATAATGAGAGCGGAATTTTTGAGGCGCATGTGATGATTTTGGAAGATCGGTCGGTGGTTGACCGGGTGCTGCTTGCCATCGAAAAGCGTCAACAGAATGCCGAATACGCATTTTACGCAATCATGCAAAATTTCCTCGAAGCGATGAGGCGCATCCCAGACCCCTATCTGCGTGAGCGAACCGCTGACATCGAAGATGTCGCCCAGCGCGTCTTGAGAAATTTCAGCAGTGAAGCCGACACCCGCCCGCAAGGACCGGAAGATCAGCATGTGCTGGTGGCCTACGATCTAGCTCCATCGGATACCGCATCAATGAATCGGCGGCACGTCCTCGGATTTGCCACCGAGCAAGGCAGCGTCAACTCGCACACCGCCATTCTCGCCCGCGCGTTCGGCATCCCGGCAGTCGTCGGTCTTGATGGAGCGGTGATTGATATCATCACCTTAACTCCCTCGATTCTTGATGGTTACACCGGCAAACTGATCCTCTATCCAACCGCCGAAACCCTTGAGCGTTACAAGAGCTTGATGTTGGCCAAGGAAAAAGTCCGCAACTCGCTAGATGCGATGCGGGGTGCCGCCACCGAAACGGTCGATGGTCGGCCGCTCACGGTTTCGGCAAACATCGAATTGGTCGATGATTTACCGCTGGTCAAACGCAGCGGTGCCAAAGGCATCGGCCTTTATCGCACCGAGTTTCTACTGCTCAACGGCGAGGAAATGCCCGACGAAAAACGCCAAGCTGAAGTCTATTCCAAGGTCGCTCGCGAGATGGCTCCGCATACGGTGATTATCCGGACCCTTGATGCGGGAGGCGACAAACTGCCTGTCGAGCCGCTTACCGATGTCGAGCCGAATCCATTTCTCGGCTGGCGAGGGATTCGAGTTTCCCTCGCCCGGCCAGCAATGTTTCGGGAGCAGATTCGGGCGATTCTCAAAGCCAGTGCTTTCGGCAAAGTCGCAGTGATGTTTCCGATGATCTCGGGACTTTCTGAAGTAAGACGGAGCAGGGAAATGGTGCGACGCTGCATGGATGAGTTAGAACGTGAAGGAATTGCCTTTGATCATGACCTTCCTGTTGGAATTATGATCGAAGTTCCGGCAGCGGCGCTTTGTGCCGATATCCTTGCCCCTGAAGTTGATTTCTTCTCGATCGGCACGAACGATTTAATTCAATACACGGTCGCTGTTGACCGAGTAAATCCTCATGTCGCGGATCTTTATCGCCCCACTCATCCCGCCGTCATTCGGCTCATCAAGTGTACCATTGATGCCAGCACCAACAACGGTATCTGGACTGGAATTTGCGGTGAAATGGCCGGTGACATCCGACTCACGCCATTGTTGCTGGGCCTCGGAGTCGAAGAGCTTTCCGTCGGTCCACAGCAAGTTCCACGAGTAGGCCAAGCAATTCGCTCACTCAGCCATGCCGAGTGCGCAGCGATGGCGGACGAGGCACTTCGCCACCCCCGTAGCCAAGGGATTCTCGACCTTTCGATGTCGCTTGCCCGCAAACATTACCCCGAGTTATTGGATTAAACATAGTTCAAATTTTCAGGGCCTGGATCGAGAACTTGATTAAAATGCATTAGGCGAATGCCTCATATAAGGTATCATCATATGATGATCTCACCTCTTAAATTCAATCTCCGACGCGCTGGCGAGCGCGGCCACGCAAATCATGGCTGGCTCGACAGTTGGCACAGTTTTTCCTTCGCCGACTACTACGACCCGGCACACATGGGCTTTCGCTCGCTGCGAGTGATCAATGACGACCGGATCGCCGGTGGAGGCGGTTTCCCGACGCATCCACACCGCGACATGGAGATTTTTTCCTATTTGCTCGCAGGCAGTCTCGCTCACCAAGACTCGTTAGGAAACAGCCGAGTGCTCAAACCCGGAGAAATTCAACTCATGCGAGCCGGAACCGGGGTCCAACATTCCGAGTTCAATCCTTCCACCCGTGAAACGGCCCACCTCTTACAAATTTGGATCACTCCCCATACTCGCGGTCTAACTCCCGCCTACAGCGAGTGGACTCCCGCCATCGGTCACCAAAACGAAGTGAAAACCTTGGTGATTTCTGCCGATGGCCGCGACCAATCGGCAACGATCGCGCAAGACGCCTCGATTTACCTGCTAAAACTGCAAACCCAAACCAAGACCCAGCACCAACTCGGCGCGGGTCGCGGCCTGTGGCTGCAAGTCACCAAAGGATCCCTCATGGTTAACTCGATTCAACTCGTCGCCGGTGATGCAATTTCCCTCGAACAGCCCGGCGAAATCGAAATTACCACCACCGAGGCCGGCGAAGCGATTCTTTTTGATCTCGGCTAAATCTCGCTAACATTTCAGCTTCCCACCCCAAATCACTCACCGCATGTTCGACCCATTATTCCAACCGCTCCAAGCAGGGGCCTTCCAACTCCCTAACCGCCTCATCATGGCACCACTCACCCGTTGCCGCGCCTCGGCCGGACGCGTGCCTAACGCGATGATGGCAGACTACTATGCTCAACGCAGTTCCTTCGGGATGATCCTCTCGGAAGCCACCTCAATCTCGCCTCAGGGCGTCGGCTACCCGAATACTCCCGGCATCTGGTCCGCGGAACAAGTGACGGGATGGCGGCTTGTCACCCACGCCGTCCATCAAGCAGGCGGTACCATTTTACTCCAACTTTGGCACGTCGGTCGGATTTCAGATCCGCTTTACCTCGACGGTCAAGTTCCAGTCGCACCCAGCGCGATTGCCGCCGCCGGACATGTGAGCTTGATCCGGCCGCTAAAATCATTCGTCACTCCTCGCGCTTTGGAAATTGGCGAAATCCCCGGAATTATCGAAGACTATCGCCGCGCCGCTGAAAATGCCAAGTTAGCCGGCTTCGACGGCGTCGAGATTCATGCCGCCAACGGCTATCTGATCGACCAATTCCTCCAAGACTCCACCAACCAGCGCTGCGACGAATATGGCGGACCAATTGAAAACCGCGCGCGGTTGCTGTTGGAAGTTACCGACGCGGTCGTCTCCGTATGGGGTGCAGACCGGGTAGGCGTGCATCTTGCACCTCGTGGCGATGCCCACGACATGGGCGACTCAGATATTGCCACCGTCTTTCTATACGCCGCCCGCGAACTCGGAAAACGCAAGCTGGCGTTCCTCTGCGCGCGGGAATCCCACGACAAACCAGCACTTGGGCCCTCGCTCAAACAAGCCTTTGGCGGTATTTTTATCGCCAACGAGGGCTTCACCGCAGAATCCGCACGGCTAGCAATTCAGTCGGGTACCGCGGATGCGGTGGCTTTCGGTAAATCCGCCATTGCCAATCCCGACCTCGTTGCACGCTTCCGTCACGCAGCACCACTCAACCCACCGGAGCCTAGTACCTTTTATAACGATGGCCCGGTTGGCTATACCGACTATCCTTTGTTTGAAACTGCCAACATCTAATTCCCATGAAAACACCACGTATCCTAGTCTTCGGCGGCAGCCTCCGCGCCGAATCGTTCAATCAAAAACTTGCAAGCCTCGCCGCCGAAGGCGCACGCGAAGCCGGTGCCGAAGTAACTCTCATTACTCTCCGCGATTTCCGAATGCCACTGTTCGATGAGGATCTCGAAACAGCAACGGGAATGCCGGAACCCGCGCAACAACTGAAGGCGCTATTCGCCGCGCATGAGGGACTCATCATCGCCTCACCCGAGTATAATAGCACGATCACCGCCGCGCTCAAAAATGCCATCGACTGGGTTTCCCGTACGACATCGCCGGATGAGCCGCCACTTGCCGTCCTCCGCGGCAAATCTGCCGCAATCCTTGCTGCCTCACCCGGCGGTTATGGCGGCGCGCGCAGCCTCGCCCAACTGCGACCAGTCCTCGAAAATATCGGCATCACCGTTCTGCCACAGCAAGTGACAATTCCCAAAGCTCACGAAGCATTCCGCCCAGATGGCCAACTAACCGATCCCACTCAAGCCGCCGCAGTAAAAGCACTCGCCGCAAGTTTGGTGGCAAAACTCGCTTAAACGAAACGGCCCACCCAAAAACCACTGGAGCAGCACTTAACCAAAATATCCCAACAAAAAATCCGGTTTATCCGCGATCGAATCGGCACCTTCGGCGACCAGCCGCTCGCGATCATGAAACCCCCAGGTCACCGCCATCGCCCGCATCCCAGCATTGCGCGCCGTTTCCAAATCCATCGTCGAATCACCGATCATCCAGCAGTCTTCGGCAGCCCGCCCCAAGGCTGTTGCGATTTGAAGCGCTCCGCCGGGATCCGGTTTGTGAGAAACCCCAGGGCCTTGGCCTAACACAATCGCGAACTGGATGCTTGGGAAAAGCTGTGCAACGATCGCGACCGTAAACGGGTGTGGCTTGTTCGAAAGCACCGCGAGCGAGTAGCCGCGGCCTTGCAACGACTCCAACAGCTCGACGATCCCGGCATAAGCAAAAGTGCCACTCGGCCAAGTGACCTCGTAATCCACCTTGAAAACCTGTTCGAGACTGTGAATCAAGGTTTCAGCAGCGTCTAACGGAGCACTACGTTGAATCAAAACCCGCGCACCATTTCCAATGAATCCCCTCACCGCAGGTTCGCTGTGCTGCGGTAGCCCCGCCCCTTCCAACGCCCGATTCAACGAAGCGGCAATTCCCTGCAAAGAATCTACCAAAGTCCCGTCGAGATCAAAAATCAAACCGTGTCGCATCCGGCGAAGCTGACGGCAAGCTCGCGGCGTGGGAAGCGCTTATAAGCCGATCAAACCTACCAAATCGTTATCGCTGAAATTATCCAGATGATCCACCGCCGCCAATAGAGTTTCAGTTTCAGCGATGTCTTGGATCACCACCGCTTGCGGGGAATTCAGGATCACAGCCCGAGAAATCGGCACCGGCGACGAGCCGAACCAACAAACGACAGCGAAGGTCAAGGCGGCGGCGGTGGCCCAACCCGTCAAAGGTGCGGGACCCAGCCAGCGAGCCCACCAAGTTTCTGCTTGAGGTGCCAAACGAGCGGAGCGAACCGCTTCGTCCACGAACCTTGTATTCGCCATCATCGGCGGGGCCTGATCCAGCAGCTTCCAAACCGCGTCGGACTCCCAAGAATCGTCGGGTGGCGTTGAGTTGCGTTTCATATCGGTGCGAGGTCTTACGTCGGACGAAACCCAAGACCGATCAAAAAGTTGCGACCTCGGAATTAAAAACAAAAATCGCCGCAGATCGGCATATTCAAACCCCGCGCCGATCCCCCCAAATTCGGATGTGCAAGCGGTCGCAAAAACGAAACCCCAAGTCACGACAAGTCTCCGCCAACCACCCCGAATGACGGTCGAGCTCGGCTGCCGTGCGGCCTTCCGGCATCAACATCACCCGTAACTTTGGGATTACATGCTTTTGACACAGCAGCTCGATTTCCTCAAGATCAGAAGGTTTTGCGACCACAAACTTGAACCAAGCCTTGGTCGAAGCTGCAAAAAAAGCCATGGCCGCAGGATTGATCCGCAAGGACTCCGGCATTCCAGCATTCGACAATTTCGGAGAAACGTTAAACTGGTCTACTGCCGCTGCGAATTCCATCGAGGGCTGGCGAGTTCCGTTCGTTTCCACTTCAAATTGATGCTCTGGCTGCCGCTCTCGGATCTGCTGGATCATTTCCAAAAATGCGCTTTCCTGCAATAACGGCTCGCCGCCGGTGATCACCGTGCGCGGGCACTCAAACACCAACACCCGCGACGCCGCTTCTGCCGGATCGAGCTCAAAAGTCACCTCAGACTTTTTGACTTTAACATAACCCGCCACCGAATCTTTCTCATGCGGCCACGGAGTCCCCTCGAAATTCCAAGTATGGTCCGTATCACACCAAACACAGTGCAAATTGCAGCGCGACGCCCGAATGAAAACCGCCGGCGCGCCGACACTCAGCCCTTCGCCTTGAATCGTATGGAAAATTTCAGGGCCGGCACCAAGTCTCGCGAGTTTCATAGTCGCCCCCTAAGAAACACGGATGAACGCGAATGGACATTGATTTTTCTCTGCCCTAGTTTCTGGCCATGAGCATCATTACCGGCCGCGGAGATTCTGGAGACACGGATTTACTATTTGGGAAACGCATCGCGAAATCCTCGCTACGCATCGAAGCACTCGGCAACGTTGATGAACTCAACGCCGCACTCGGCCTTGCCCGCGCCGCCGCCAGCAACCCCGCTTGGATCGCCCTCATCGACACCCTCCAAGAACGGCTCATCGGCCTCATGGGCCAGCTCGCCTATCTCCCCGAAGACCATGCACTCTACGTCGAAAAAAAATATGCGGCAATCACCCAAGCAGATCTCGATTGGGTCACTGCCCAAGCTCACCAATACGAAGCGCAAGGAATCAAATTCACCGGCTGGGCACGCCCCGGCGCGGAAGGCTCAATCGCCCGCGCCGCCATTGACTTCTCACGTGCCGTCGCCCGTCGCGCAGAGCGAGCGGTGCTAATTCTCCACGAATCCGGTGAGCCCGTCCCGAAAGTCGTACGGCTGTATTTCAATCGTCTTTCCGATCTACTGTGGATCCTTGCCCGCGTCGCCAGCGAGTGAGATTTCGGCACTCGCGCCAAAGATTGCAAAAAGGGATTGCCAAGTGCCGATTCAGTTCCTAGTTTTCGCGCTTCCAAGGGCAGGTGTCAGAGTGGTCGAATGAGCACGCTTGGAAAGCGTGTGTGGCAGCAATGTCACCGAGGGTTCGAATCCCTCCCTGTCCGCCATTTTTAGGCTATTTGAGCCTGTGTTTTGCCTATCGATCGCAAAAAAGTTACACTCTTCATTCAGCTAAACTTTTTTCAATCCGATCCCTAGTTCACCTTTAAAGACGCAAGGCTACTCTTGAAATCGTCATCCATCTTCACCCGCACGGCGGTCTGAACATTTTCGCTTTTCGCATCCTTGGAGTTTCGAAGCCACTTATTCCGACTTCTGCCGGTAAGCTGACTGGGCCAAGCAAATCGGCACCCCGTGGCAGCGTTGCCAGTTCCACCTCCAACAAAACGTCCAAGAATACGTCACCTAACAGCATCTCAAAGGCAAGGTCGCCTCCGACATCAAGGTCATTTTTAATGCCGACGACCGCGCCCACGCCGAGGAGAACCTGTCCGAAGGCTTTGCCGTTTTCTCCTTCTCGAAAGCCCACGGGAAGGGCCTGCGAACATCCAACGCCCGCGAGAATGTCAACGGCCAGATCGAGAAGACACGCGAGTCGTCGGACTCTTCCCGCGCGAGGAATCACTTCTAAGGCTCGTCACCGGCGTCCTCATTGAGATCTCCGAGACATGGAAAACTAGCAAAACCTACCTCACCCCAAACTCATAGAAACTAAACCGAAAAAAAACTCAAACACCTTCAGAAAAAACCATCCGCTACTTTTACAGAAAAAAATTTGCGCAGCCCCGCAGCAGTGGGCTGACGGCAAGGCGGGCGGCGAAGTCGCGATGATCGAGGCCAGTTAGATTGCGGGCGATATTGGTCCGCAAGGCGAGCACGCTGTATTTCGCGAAGCGTTCTAAGCGGACCGCGGTAGTGGCGAGGGTATCGATTGTACGCTCGGCGAGAGTCTGGGTGATGAATTTCTCTTCGCGGCCCAAGCTATTGAGCGGTTCGCTATCGGCAGATCCTTCACCGAATTCGCCGATAAGAGTATCGTCTGA
>JAYWAR010000420.1:0-3403 GCA_043782285.1 Akkermansiaceae bacterium
CTATTTTCCACCAGTTCTTTGACCACCGAGGAAGGGCGCTCGACCACCTCGCCCGCCGCCACTTGGCTGGCGAGAATATCAGAAAGCACGCGGATCTTAGGCACGGCACCAAGAAAAGAGCCAGCTGAGGCCAGAAACAAGCAGGAACGCAGCGAAGCCGAGATCTTCCCCGGATCGCTCTTGTCTCCGGTCTTCAATCTCTCCTAGTCTTCCGCCCCATGGCAGGCTTTTTCAAATCCCTCATCAACAAAATCACCAATCGCGCAGAAATTGAGTGGGACGAGCTCGAGGCCGATCTCATCGGCGCGGATCTCGGATTCCGCATGACAACCGCGATTCTCGACGAACTGCGTGCCCTCGGCCGCGACGTTTCCGCTCAAGACGTCGTCGAAACGACCCGCCGCCAGCTCGCCAAACGACTGCCCGATGATTTTCCGCCACCCCAACCACGGCCCGATGGCAAACCCTTTGTGATTCTGGTTGTCGGCGTCAACGGCACCGGTAAAACCACTTCTTCCGCCAAGCTCGGCAATTGGTTGCAGCAGCGCGGCCACTCGGTGCTGCTCGCTGCCGCAGATACTTTCCGCGCCGCCGCGGTCGAACAACTCCAACGTTGGGGCGACCGACTCAAGCTCACCGTGGTTAAAGGCAGTCCGAATGCCGACCCGTCATCGGTCTGTTTCAGCGCCCACCAAAAAGCCATCGTCGGCAATCTGCAGTTTTTAATTTGCGACACCGCTGGCCGAATTCATACCCGCCACAACCTGATGGAAGAACTCGGGAAAATCCGCCGGACCCTGGCCAAGCAGGACGAAACCGCGCCGCACCTGACCCTATTAGTCGTCGATGCCACCACCGGCGCAAACGCGCTCAACCAAGCCAAAGAGTTCCACAAAGCCAGCCCGCTCGACGGCTTGATCGTCACCAAACTCGACGGCTCGGGCAAAGGTGGCATCACCGTGACTCTTTACGATCAACTTGGAATTCCACCACGCTTCCTCGGCACCGGTGAAGAGCCCGAAGCTTTTGCAATTTTTGAGAAAGACCGGTTTGTGGCAGAGATTCTTTAATCGTCTGGTTGCTCAGTCATTCCGGCAAATGAATCTCGCAATACTCGTCGCCGTCCTTGCCAATCCGAAAGTCCATTTCGGGGTCCATCACGTCATTACGTTGGCAAACGATGCAGGTGTGAAATGCCTCAGCCGCGTCCACTTTTGATGAGTTAAATTGTTTTTTACGTTGTTCGGACTGGCGGATACGGGCGCGCCCCCGCAAGCTAGGAATCCCAGCCCAGATTCCATAGTTGGCGTAAGCCACAAGATAAAACGGCCACAACATCGGCTCTGAAATCGCGTTCAGCAGGATCATCAGCGCCGCAAACATCCCCAGAAAACGCACCTGCACCGGGATGATGAAAAACAACAAAATTTCCACTTTCGGAAATAAGGTCGCAAAGGCGAGAAAAGCCGCCCCAAAGAGCGCCGTGCCAGTCGATGGAATGGCCGTTGCGTAGCCAAAATTCGCAAGCAATACCAGCAAGATCCCGGTATAATAAAACAACGAGGCTTTAAAGCTCCCCCACGCGTTTTCAAGACCATCGCTCACCATGAATACAAAATTCACGGCGAAAATCAGCAACCCAATGTTGAGCAGCGTCGGTTTTCCAAACTGAGAGCCGGCAAAAAACATCGTAACGATCCGCCAAACTTCTCCTGAAAAAATCTTAGCCCGATCAAACTCGAAAATCGCCGCTAAATCTGGCCGAATGATTTGCAGCACGAACACCAACACTTGAAACAACGCGTAGTAACGTAGAAAACCCGGAAAAGCCAGCCAAGCCCAACGCCGTTCGAATCGATCAAAAAAAGTCATGTCGGCGCGCAACATCGCGGCTTTATCCCAATTGACAAGCTCAGGTGCGCACAACTCGGTTTCTTAATTTCATCTCAATTTCTCAAACTCAGCCAGTTGACAAGCAAGCCACCAGCTTCCAGTTTCTTGAGCGTGATTTCTGAAATCAAACATTCCCCGCTCGAAGCCGCCCATGTCGCGCTCGGTGCCAAGCTAGTCTCCTTCGCTGGCTGGAACATGCCGGTACAGTACACCTCGATTATCGACGAACACACCGCCGTCCGCAATCATTGTGGGATTTTCGATATCTCCCACATGGGCCAATTCTTCGTCAGCGGTCCGAATGCAGCAACTTGGCTGAACCGCCTACTGACCAATGATATCAGTCAACTCGGCATCGGCCAAGGCCAGTATACTTTGATGCTCAACGAGCACGGTGGAGTGATCGACGACTTAATCGCGTATCGAAGCGGCGAAACGGAATTTTTCCTAGTCGTCAATGCCTCGATGATTGAGGAGGATTTTTTCTGGATGGCCGCACGCCAGGATCCAAGCGTGGTGTTGCGCAACGAGAGCGAGCTGTGGGCCGGGATGGCCGTTCAAGGGCCGAGCGCAGTCAGCGTTTTCGCCAAAGCGTTCCCCGGAGAAACCCTGCCGCCGCGCAACGGAATCATGACCACCGCTTCAGGCGCGATCATTTGCAGGACCGGCTACACCGGCGAAGATGGCTTCGAGTTGTTCTCCCCGAACGCCGAAGGGATTAACGATTGGGATAAGTTACGCGCTGCCGGAGCACAAGCCTGTGGGCTCGGAGCCCGTGATTCGCTGCGCTTGGAAATGGGTTACCCACTCAACGGCAACGACCTTTCCGCCGAGCGCAGCCCGCTTGAAGCTGGCCTCGGATTTTTCTGTGCGCTCGATAAAGGCGACTTCATTGGCCGCGAAACCCTCGTCCGCCAAAAAAACGAAGGCCTCGGCGTCAAGTTGACGGCCATCCGCTACCTGGAAAAAGGAGCCCCACCTCGCGCCCATTATCCGGTAGTCGCTGCCGATGGTACCGTCCTCGGCGAACTCGCCAGCGGCGTGCTCTCGCCTTCACTGATGACCGGAATCGGCATGGCCTATTTGCCCATCGCATTCTCAAAAATTGGCACTCCCCTCCAAATTGAAGTTCGCGGCAGGCTCTTTCCCGCCGAAGTGGTCAAAAAACCATTTTACCAGCCCACCGTCTAAATCCATTTCAACCACTCTCATTTCAGCTTATCCCTTATGAACATTCCAACCGATCTCCGCTACGCCAACTCCCACGAATGGGTCCGCCTTGAGGGCGAAATCGCCACTGTCGGCATTTCCGACCACGCCCAAGCAGAACTCACCGACGTAGTTTTCGTCGAACTTCCGGCCCTGGGTCGCCAAGTGGACGCAGGAGATCCCACCGCGGTGGTGGAATCCGTCAAAGCCGCCAGCGACATTTACGCTCCACTCGGCGGTGAGATCGTCGAGGTCAATCCGGAAGTTGAGGCTGACCCCTCGCTGGTGAATACCGATCCCT
>JAYWAR010000421.1:0-9396 GCA_043782285.1 Akkermansiaceae bacterium
TTTATCTTTTTTTCATAAGCGAGATCAGACTAACGGCTCATGTCACCCCTTTCAACGTCGCATCATGCAATCGCCGCGCAGCGGCTCTGTTCAACAAGAAGACCGTGCCAATGGATGGAGGTTTCCTCGTGAAGATCGTTTCGGACATGGATGATCGCGTCGTCACCTTCCACGAAGCGGAGCACAGGACCGGGAATGCTGCCCTTGATCGCCATGGCCGTCTTGGCTTTTTTTCCCAGATTGACTTCGATTTTCGAAAGGTTGAGATCGTAGCGGACCGTCTTCGCTAGTGCGGGGAGATAAGCCAGCAGCAGGATGGAGTAAATTAGAGTTTTCATGAGCGATGTGCGATGCGGTGACAAACGAATGCCGCGTGACGATCTGAGACGACCATCACACGACAGTTAGAAATTCGACTGGAATGCTGAAGGCGATCACATCTTCATCTTGGCGTGATCTGCGTTGCTCATGCCGGGCATGGTGCTGTCCTGAGGATCGGCATTCGAGCCTCCGGTGGCGCAGCTGTTCAGAAGGAGCGCGGTGGCGGTGAGCGCGAGGAGTAGCATGGTTTTTATTTGAGTGAGGTATGGGTGGTTCTAGAAAATTTTGTGCTATATCAGGCAAATCACAATTTGGAGAGATACTTCGAAGGATTCGCCTCGAACTTGGCGACACAGGGGCGGCAGCAGAATTTTACTTCCTGTCCATTATAGACCTTCGTCACGGGTGAGCCCATGGAGGCGAGTGAATTGTCGGTCACGAGGCAGACATTCTTGGTGTAGGGCTTGATCCCTGCGGTAGAACTGGAGCCGCCTGCAGCGCAGGAAGCGAGCAGCGCGAAAGTTCCGGCGGTGATTAAGTTGAGTACATGTTTCAGATGGTTTTTTTGGTTTAAGAAAATGTTAGAAACGGAAGGAAAAGCCCGCGCCGAAGCCGTGCTTGGAATCGTAGGAAGTGACGGCACCGAAATTCCGAGTGAGGATGTATTCCGCGCCGATGTTGGACCTCAAGTCGCTGCCGGTGTCGTATTCGATGCCGCCGAAGAGACTCAGCCGCTCAGTAAGTTGGAACGATTTCATGAGTTCCAACCTCGCATCACCTTCGCTGTCGAGAGTGAAGGTGGATCTGACAAATCCGGGCATGCAGTAGCGGAATCCGGCGATCGCACGATTTTCTAAATCGGCCTCGTTGGCGAATCGCGCGCCCGCTAGGGTGGAGAAGTTCGGATTGAAATAGCGGCTCCACGTCGCATCGATTTCATAGAGGAACGAATGGCCACCGCCCGAGTCGTGTTCAAGTCCGATGTCCCATTCGATACCGAAGTCGTTGCGGCTGTTCATGATCTTCGCTATGCCCATAGTCATATTGTTTTGCACATAGCCCATCGCCATCCAGTAGTAGGGATCTAGCAAGGCGGGATCCAATTCTGGCTTGTAGGATTCATGCTGATTGTAAGTGATCACCCGGGCCATACCAGCCTCCATGTGATAGGGTAGATGGCAGTGGAAGAACCAGTCACCAGCATCGTTCGCTTCAAACTCGATGGTGCGTTTCCCCATGGGCGGTACATCCACGGTGTGTTTGAGGGGGGAACGCTCGCCTTGGCCATTGATGAGGCGGAAAAAATGACCGTGAAGGTGGATCGGATGGTGCATCATGGTGTCATTGACCAAATGGAAAGTAAGCACCTCGCCTTTTTTTACTCGGATGGTGGATTCCTCCGTCAGGGTCTTGTTATTGAATGACCAGATCTACCGCTCCATGTCGCCAGTGAGGCGCAGGGTCATTTCACGCCGTGGGGCACTGGCTGGCAAACGGGTGGATTTCGGTGCTCGCAATTTACGGTATGGAGGCAGTGGCCTGCCATCGGAGGGTGCGTCACCGAGAGCTTCAAATGCACCGGCCAGCATGTAATCCATCTTGTAGAGATTTGCCTTGGGGATCTCCGGTGCCGGGTGAGGCGTGCCGCTGCCAATCCAAACGGAGGCGTGGCCGGAGCCATCCTGTGCAGTGGCACGGATTTCATAACTTCCACCCTGTGGCACGGTGACGACCACATCATAAGTTTCCGCGATGCCCATGAGCAGTTCTTTGACTTTCACAGGTTGAACCGGCGGTCCATCAGCTACGACAATCGTCATCGGCCCGGCCGAGCTGTTCACATAGAAATAGGTCGCGGCTGCGGCATTGATCAGGCGCAGGCGAATTTTTTCACCGGGCTTTCCGGTGAGGGTCGACGTGGTTTTGCCATTGATGAAAAAGGCGTCGAAATAGACATCGGATAGATCCATCGGTGGGATTCGTTCCCATTCCCGTTGGAAGTATTCGCCCAGAGCACTGGCCTTAGCCGCACCGAGGATCGACTGTTTGTTGCCCTTCTTGATGGCGTCGTAGTCATAGCCGGACATCAGCGAGCGCATCATGGTGGTCGGGTTCCGGTTGGTCCAGTCCGAGAGCGCCAGTACATAGTCCTAGCTTGTTTTTACCGTTTCGCCACCTTTCGGCAAGACCACGATGGAGCCGAAAATCCCGCGCTGTTCTTGGAGGCCGGTGTGACTGTGATACCAGTATGTGCCGGATTGTTTCAGCAGAAATTTGAACGTGTAGGACTGGCCAGGTTTGATCGGCGGCGTGGTGGTGTAGGGCACTCCATCCATGGCATTTGGCACGAGCAGCCCGTGCCAGTGGGTGGAGGTTTCCTCACGCGAAAGCTGGTTGTGAACCCGGATGACCGCCTCATCACCCTCCGTGAAGCGGAGCGTCGGTCCAGGAATGCCGCCATGGATCGCAAGGACCCGAACACTCTTCCCGGCAGGTGCGAGTGTCTGCTCAGAAATCGTCAGATCATACTCAAGCGTTCGTGCGGATGCCCCGTATCCGACCAGGAATGCGGCGGCGAGCGCGATCGAGTTCAAATTAATAAAGTTCAGGAACGACATTGAAGGCAAAATAGGTAGCTGCTAAAATGGCGCCTGCCCTGAAAAACTCAGAGCAGCCGGCTGGTGACGAAAATCACTTCTCCTTCTTTTTTTCCAGCTTCTTCAGATACTTTGCAGGGTCCTTGTCGAAGTCTTTGCGGCAGTCCTTGCAGCAAAGTTTGATTTCTTGGCCCTTGTAGTTGAAAACGACGGGCTTACCCATTTCTCCCAGCTCGTCACCGGAAACGATGCAGGTTGTAGGGCTATAAGGCTTGGCTTTCTTCTCCTCTTTACCGTGGTCATGGCTGTCGTCCGCAAAAGCGGCAGGCGCAGCGATAACCGCGAAAGCAACGGTGACGGCGGTGATGATGGATTTCATTTTTAATTTCATAATTCTGATTCGTTTTCCGGCGGAAAAGCCCGCTGTCTTCTGTTATTGTTCAAAGCTGGGTAAAACCCTTGAGGATTTTCAGGAAATTTTGCGAGCTTCTGTTCAATGGCGATGTGGTGTGCTCTTCTCATCGATTTTTGGTGAGCTCGACAGGTCACGTAGCTCGTCGTGGCGGATTTTTCCTCCCGCATCAGCGATCCATCCGGAAAGACCCAATGTTGTTAGTCCGAGAACTCCCGCGATCATCGCCGTTGGAATGGCGAGCCGGTGTTGCTTCCAGCCTAGCATCCAAGCCGTCGCCACCCCAACGGCGGAGGCCCAGAAAACCCAGACCACTTGCTCCGCCCGTTCCATGTGAAGGTCCAGCCAGTCCTGCCCGATTACATCTGCCAGCCCCCTCACTGGTTTATACGCCTGCTGCCCGAACCAAAACGTCAGAATGCCACCGGCGATGCCAATAAACATCAGGGTCAATGCGACTTGCCTGATCCCACGGTTTTTACTCCACAGTCCCACCGCCATTGCAAACAGCCCGGAGAGGGTGACTAAAATCGGCAGGTGGTTGGTGAGCAGGTGGAGATGGGGCGCGTCCAAGCCGAAAACGATTTTAGGAGCATACTTGGCGTAGGTTTTCGTGGCGGAAAGGGCTGGCTGCACGAGCGTTGCGATGGCTAGCGTGGCGAGGAGGATGTGTTTCATGGTGAAGGTTCAAACCCGCGACGGCTCGAAACCCTTGGAAAGTTCACGAGTGACGCTGATCTGTAACCGCAGGTACTATTTCTAAAAGAAATGGATTTAAGGCCCGCACGTAAAGTCTTCGAATAAAATCAAGATCCTTCACGTCGAGTAAGATGAAACCAATCAACTCATGAAATCTATTCTAGCACTTGCCGCTCTTATTTTTATGGTGCCTGCCAGCGCCCATGATGAACACGCTTTCAACGACCGCTGCCATTCCATTGACGATGACGAGGATGCCTATGCCTATAAACATCATGCGGATGCAGCCTACGACCACGCATACCACGCTGCCCAGCATGGGGATTACCGCCACGCGGCTCGCGACTACGCCCACGCCGTCGCAGATGCTCGTCGTGCGGAAGAAGCGGCCCGTCACGCCGCAATCGCTAGGCATCATGCTCGCGATGCCGAGGAACGCAGCTACTACTATCCCAGTCATCACCACGGTCATTGATCGGAGTGCCGATTTCTAAATGACGACTGCAAACTCCAGCGCGCGATTCACGAAGTCTATGGGAATATCATCAGCATATTTCCTTAAGCTGTTCTTTTAGGATCTGTCGCGCCCGATAGATTCTTGTCTCAACTGCCTTGGCACTGCACCCCATGAGCACTCCGATCTCGGCGTAACCCATGTCTTCATAGATGAACAGTGACATAGCTTCGCGCAGGTCGAGAGTCAGAGTTTGGAAGGCTGCTGCCACCGCGGTCATTTGTTCCATCTTTTGCGTCGTCTCGCCGGGATCGGACTGGGGAACCATCAACTGAAAAGCGGGAATGATACCGTCATCTGGAGACGCATCTAGGGAAATGGCGGGATGTCTCATTCGCCATCGATTGTGATTCTTTGCGAGGTTGGATGCGATGGCAAAAAGGTAGGTGGAGAAATTTCCATCTGCTCGGTAGCGGTCTCTTGCCTGATAGAGCTTCACGAAGGTTTCTTGGGCGAGGTCCGCGGCGGCTTCGCGCTGGCCGGTCATGCGGTAAAGGAAGGCCGCAACGCGGCTGGCCCAGCGCTCCATCAGACAGCTCAGTGCCAGATCATCGCCTCTGGCAAGGTTCGCCATCAAATCAGAATCAGGAATTTCCATCGGCGATTATTTCTATCTCCGGTGAAGATTCCCGGTCTCGCTGTGGGTGAAGTCGAGAGCGTAAGGCAGCACTTTTTCGAGATACTTTTCAGATTGGAGCTGATCCATCAACGCCGCCGTTCGATAGATGTGACCTAGCATCGTCTGCTGGCACTCAAGATGAATCAAGGCATGTTCCCGGAGGACAGCACCCAACTCGGGATTCATGCCTCGGGCGCTCTTTGCCAGTTTTTCGATTTTCTCGTGGGCTTGAGAAATCCGGTGGCACATTTTCACGCACTCCGGCCGGTAATCGGCATGGAGTTGGGCGACTTTTTCAAACTGCTCGTCCGTGAGCTTCAACTCACTCCGAACCCATCCGAGCTCGGGCATCGTGTCGAGCAGCACTCCCCCACGGACAGGCATCCGGTGATTTCGCATCAGGCAAAAAGCCAGAGCTCCGGCTATTAGGATCGCGATCAGGATGAAAAGCGCCTTAGTTTTCATGGATGGGATTGAGCGAACGGACTGATGGAACGTGCGTAGGCTGTTTCGGTGCGGGAGTTGTCAGGGATGTTCAAGGTCCCGAGCCATAGTCCCAAGGCCACCATCGCGGCCAGGCCGGAAGCCGCTGCCCATGGTCTTGCGATCATGCTGATGACATTGTGATGCCACGGAGTTTCGAGATGTAAGGAAATCACTTCCGCGAAATCAATCCGGTTCCAAACATCCGCATGGAATGATGGCGGCAAGAGAAAGTCTTCCCTTGCTGAGCGTAACAGGTCATCGAAGTCGTTATTTTTCATGGTCCTCTAATTAGTAGCCTAGAACTCCGGCCAGAATATCAGACCCCTTGTTCTATGCCACAAACAACACGATGATCATTGCTGGCGATTTGGCAGGCAGTCTTGCAAGCCTTTACTTTGGTGGCGCTGATCCGGGTCACGCGACCTCCGGCAGTCTGAACTCCGGTCTTGGTGGTGCAGCAGGCGTCACTCACGCAAGTTTTAGGGAGTGCCCGGGGAGTCGATTTCGTCACTTGGGCGGATGCGCTCTTGTCGATCCTTGGTGAACCAAACTTCCAATTCGCCCGCTGTGCGTAAGCGGCAGGGATCATCGATGCCGAGGTCAGAACGGCAAGGAGAATGCTGAATGCTTTGGTTTTCATGATTTTGTCTGGCTGTCGTTTTGATGAGCACTTTGATACAATGCCTTATTCCGTATCACACCGTCTTGGGCAAAAACCCTTAAAGAAATAGATTTTTTCCACCTTCGTGGGATCCCCTCGAAAAAACTCTTTGGTCCCGGATCTTACTACAGGGTGTATGGGTAAGCCATGAAACGAGAAGTAACCCCGACCTGGACTCGCGCAGCACTCGCCAAAAAGGCAGATGATGAAGCCTAGTCGCTGAGGACGCCGAGAGTGTCGGTGCCGCAGACGACTTTGAGCAGGCTGCAGGCGGTGAGACTTTCCCCTTTTTCAAATTGGCGACGGAACGGTTCAGCCTTTTCAGCGTCCCAGCAGGCGGATACGGGTTTTTGCGTCTGCTGCGACACCGTAACCCAAAAGAGCAGTGACATCCTTTTTGCCTTTTGATCGTTTGCTGGTGGCCGTATCCGTGACGGAAAAGTGGAATGGGAAAAATCCGCGGGGTGGATGCCGTCGCCTTGGCAGAGAATTTTCGAGAGTTCGCGGCCTTAAGGGTTGCGGAAATCTGCATCTTCGAGAGCAGTGGATTTCATTCTCACGAGGCGACCTGAGCGCATTTGAGAGCATTTGTTCAGCGCTATCGTGAAATCAACAACGAACAGAACTACCCGGATTCAAGCCAAATGCCCTAGGTGGTCGTAATTCTCCGATATTTCCAGATTGCCAAGCGGTCGGACTCCGGGTAATCTTTTCACCCGACAAAAAACCTTCGTCTTTGGAATTTTGCCCGATGAACCGATTTTAATACCGCCGTGGGATTATTGGATGCCATCAAACGCTGGCGTTTGGCCCGACAGGGTCTCTCGTCAGGAAAGAAACGCCGAGTTCATAGCGAAAATCCGGTCATTCAGGCGCTGGAAGACAGCTTCTGGGTGAAGCTGATGCTTTATGCCACCTTCGCGGTTGGCTGCGCGGTGCTGGTGCTCAAGGCCTCCCCCGATACCGTTTTCCCAGATGAGCCGCTGAAGCGCGCGGCCTGCGGCTCAATCATCGCGTTCACCGCGATTGTGATGTTTCAAGTCAGCTTGCAAAGCTCCTGCCGCCGCAACAGTCGGGTCGTCTTGGTGCTGGGCGGTCTCGCCGGGCATTTGCTGGTCCTGCGTGCCGTGATGGGCCTCGTCGACTCCGCTGGAATCCCCGAAATCTTTCGGTTTTTCATGGTTCCCTTCGTTCTCGCGCCGATGCTCCATGGAGTTTTGCTCGGGCGAGCAGTTGCTTCATTTTCCGCAGTTTTTGTCACCCTAATCGGCTGTCTGCTGGTTCCGCAACAAGATCTCCTGACTTACATGATTCTCAGTCTGGTGAGCGGCATGACCAGCGTTTTACTCGCTTACCAAGTCCGCAAACGGCTGCAGCTTCTACAAGTCGGGATCTCTGTCGGTACCGTGACGCTGTTGCTCAGCTTGATCCTCGGCCGCTTGGACATCGCCGCTTGTTTCGGCCTTGACCCGGTAAGTCACCTCCAAATTCTTGGCTCCGGGAGTTCTGCGATTTTCGGCACCGCCGTCACCACCGCGCTCCTGATCAGCGGTCTTCTGCCGCTATTTGAAGGGCTTTTTCAACTCACGACCGATATCAGCTGGCTAGAACTCAGCGACTTAAACCACAAATTGCTGCGCCAAATGCAGCTTGAGGCTCCGGGCACTTTTCACCATAGCCTGGTGGTCGCCGCGCTCGCTGAAGCTGCCGCCGAAAAAATCGGAGCCAATGCCCCAATGTGTCGCGTTTGCGCCTATTTTCACGACGTCGGCAAACTCAAAAAACCCGGCTATTTTATCGAAAACCAGCATGACGACGGCGACAATCCCCACGATGCGCTCACCGCGACGATGAGTTCGTTGATTATCATCGCCCACGTCAAAGACGGCATTGATCTGGCGGTGAAAAACAAGCTCAACCCGCGAATCATTGATGTGATCCAAGAGCATCACGGCGACTCGCTGGTTTATTACTTCTACCGCCGCGCTCAAGAACAGAAAAAGGCGGAGATGGAGAAGGTCGATCGGCGCTTGGAAAATCTCGAAGACCTACCCGTGGTCGATGAAAAAAATTTCCGCTATCCTGGCCCGCGGCCCAGCAGTCGCGAGAGTGGCATCATCGCGCTTGCCGACACGATCGAGAGCGCCTCCCGTTCACTCCAGAAACCGACGCCGGCCAAGATCCGGACAATGGTCGAGGAGCTAGTCCGGGCCAAAATCAATGACGGTCAACTCGATGACTGTGCTTTGACTCTGCGTGAGCTGGCCCTGGTCAAGGAAAGCTTCACCAATACGCTCCGCAGCATGCTTCACAGTCGGATCAGCTACCCGAAGGATGAAGAACGTTCTTCTATGGCTCTCAAGCGCGCCGCCAACGACGCCAGCTACGGCGGCCGAGTGATTCCAATGCCGAAGCGCGCCTAATTATCCCTGCTACCCTTTCCACACCTCATGTCGCTCGAAGTCATTATTGGCAATAATCAGCAAGCCACGGAAATTCCCGAAAGCTGGCTCACCGCGCTCGAAAGTGTTGCCCATCAAGCGGCACGGCTGGCCTTGGAAAATGCTGCAGAGGAGGATTCTCCGTTGTCTCATCTCGCCACTCTTGAAATCGCGATCGTCGATGATGCCACTAGCGATCAGGTCCACCGTGATTTTATGGCGATCGAAGGGCCCACCGACGTCATTACCTTTCACCATGGTGAAATCGTAATCGGCGCAGAAGTTGCTGAGCGTCAAGCGGCCGAATACGGCGAGCCGCTGGCGCGTGAGATCCTCCGCTACATGGTTCATGGTCTTTTGCATCTCGCGGGTCATGAAGATGCCGAGCCCGCTGAACGTGCCACCATGGAAGCCGCCCAAGAAATGATCGTCGCCGAGCTTTGGGATACGGGATTCCGTGAGCGGCTCAATTGTTAAACTCCTGTCCGCCAAGCCGATGAGGGGCGATGCCCCATAAGCGTTAACTTAGGACGGCAAGTCCCGGCATCGTGACTCTTGATTACCGAGTCGTCTAAGATTGAATGGATGATTATCGATTGATGATTGTTGATTTTTGATGGGATCAAGGTCCGTTTGCATCGGCGGT
>JAYWAR010000422.1:0-3377 GCA_043782285.1 Akkermansiaceae bacterium
GTACAAATTTTGACGCAGCCTTTTTATTATGATCACCCGCCTAAAAGTAAAGGGTTTCAAAAACCTTTCTGAAATAGATCTCAGATTTGGTCCATTCACATGCGTGGCAGGTGTAAACGGCGTTGGAAAATCAAATTTATTTGATGCGATCCGTTTCCTTAGTCTCTTATCAAATCATACAATCCACGAAGCAGCGGTCCGTGTTCGTGATGATGATGCTAGATCCGCGAATCCCCGGCTTATCTTTAGACAAGTCGCTGACAAGTATGAAGAACTAATCGAATTCGAGGTTGAAATGATTGTTCCCTCCGAAGCCTATGACGATCTCAATCAGAGAGGTGTTGCGACATCGACATTTCTTCGATACTGCCTTCAATTACGATGGGTAGGAGAAAAAAAGGATGGAGCAGGCCCCATCAGAGTTGAACGTGAAGAGCTGAATTATATATCGCTTAAGGATGCAGCGAAGCATCTTGGATTCGAACACGACAAAAAGAAATGGAGAGATGTCGTTGTTCGCGGCCGAAGAACATCTCCCTACATCTCAAGCGAGCAGAGTGGCGAAAGTCAAATGGTGATCAAACGGCACCAAGACGGCGGCAGCAGTGGCAAACCAAAGGCAATTTTGGCAGAAACCCTGCCAAGGACGGTTTTGTCTAGCGCGGACGCCAACGAGACCCCCACAGCTTTGTGCGCAAGACGTGAAATGCAATCTTGGCGACTACTTCAACTTGAACCTTCAAGCTTGCGACTGGCTGACCCATTCAGCTCGGCATCTACTATGACGCCACAAGGCGGGCACCTTCCAGCTACTCTCAACCGCCTAGATCAAAATTTCGCCAATGGAGCCTCGGACGGAGAAAATCTGCAGGCAGTTGCGAATCGCCTAAGAGAGCTAGTTCCCGATATTCGCCGGTTACGAATTGATCGCGACGAACGTCGCGAACTCCTTACCCTCATGATTAAAATGCGGGAAGGAACCGAACATGCAGCCCGGTCACTATCAGACGGAACACTTCGGTTTTTGGCATTGGTGGTTCTAGAAGCAGATCCCAAGTTTCAAGGCGTTCTTTGTTTTGAAGAACCCGAGAATGGCATTCACCCGGAGCGCATCCCCTCCATTATTCAACTTTTAAAAGATATCGCACTCGATCCCAGCATTCCACCCGGCGATGACAACCCTCTCCGGCAAGTGATTATCAATACTCACTCGCCCGAAGTAGTGAAACTTATCGACGATGATTCGCTTGTTATCGCCTACCCAATCGAAGCCTTTGAAACTGATCCTCCACAGGGATCCGTTCGATTCGGATACCTCGACGGCACTTGGAGAAAAATGGGACAAGCTTTTGATCGTGACATCATAGCCCCGGGATTGTTGATACCATACCTCAATCCATCTCCACCGAAGTGGAATAAAGCATCGAGTAAAGGGATGCGAGTAATGGACCGGAAAGATCTGCATCCGCTTCTCCCAAATATACTCGATTAAGACCGATGCCGAACATGAATCACCTACGCGCCGTATTGGTCTGTGATGGCAAAAGTGACGCTGCTTTGGAACACCCGTTTCGCTGGCTACTCAAGCATCATGGGTTTTCAGGGACACTAGATTTCCAAGTTGTTCATCCAAGCGCAACCGAACCCCGAAAGCTGGAGAAGCGCCTGCTGAATGCGGTTGAGAATTGGACTCCTGGATTGTTATTGATTCATCGAGATGCGGAAAGCCAGACTTACGAAGCAAGGCTTTTGGAAATACAGACCGCTATAAGGAATCTCAATATCGTGAGTTGGATACCAGTAATTCCTGTGCGAATGCTAGAGTCGTGGTTGCTGTTTGATGAGAAGGCTATTCGCCTGGCCTCAGGAAATCCAAGAGGCACCTCGAAACTAAATATTCCTCGAAAAATTGGTCAACTGGAGACATTGCCAGATTCCAAGAAGGTTCTTTTTGAAGCCCTGAGAACAGCATCTGAATTGTCTGGAAGAAGGCTTCAAAAATTCGTTCCAGATCGCCATCGCCATCTAGTAGCCGAGGAAATTACTGATTTTTCTCCTATCTTGAAACTCCCCGCCTTTGGCGAGTTTTCCAAAACGATCAAAGATTTGATCGCAAGGTCATAGAGGCTGTCGAAGGGGTTCCGACTAACAAGCATTTGAATGAATCGATGGGGTCGATGGGGTCAGTCCCGGTAAACGAGCATTGGCATCGACGGGGAAATACGATAAGGGGACATGCCTTTTGTCGTTATGCCTTTTGTCGTTACCTTTTGTCGTTATGGATCGGGACAGCGACAATGACGGCATCAACGACGGTTGGGAATCCAGCCACGGCCTAGACTACCAAAATGCGGGCGACGGTGCGCTGGATCCCGACGGAGACGGCCAAAGCAACACCGCCGAGTATGTGGCTGGCACCGGGCTGACCTCGGGCGGTGATTTTTTCAAAGTGCAAACCACCACCATGACGACTGATAGTTTTTCTCTAACCGTGAATGGTGTCGCGGGGCGGAGCTACCGCCTGCAACGCCGCGCCAGCCTAACAACCGGCACTTGGATAACCCTGACCACCCAAGGCCCGCTCGCGTCCAACGCGCTCATCACTCTCACTGACGCCTCGCCAATTGCAGGTCAGGGATTCTATCGGGGGACGGTGAATTTTCCGTAGGAGGGGAGATGACCTCGGCCCCGCGCTCACCGATGACTGCTGCCTCGGAGCTTTTTCCCTCCGCTCCACATGTCTGCCCACCCGGAAATTCGCTCGCCAGTTCCGGTTGAATTCGCCACCCTCCTCACCGAAGGATTTTCAATGTTAGACTTCAAAAAAGCGAGGGTGAGTCGAATCGCGGCACTACTCACCGCAATGTGCCCGTGCATCGTCGCTGCCCATCCCTGTCCCTATGATTGGAACATCGAGTTTGCGGCGGATGCCGAGATCAAGAGTGCGACTCTCAGTGACTTCGTCGTGAAGTTCAACGAGGCAGTCAAAAAGGAGACCAAAGACAAAATCACCAGAGCGATCATCTTCGAGCCGAAACCTGACATACTTCGGAAGGTTCCAGATGCCTCGCCATTCTCCAAGGAAATGGACGTCCTGCTCAAGCGTTATGCCGAAGTCACCGCTCCGCTAATTAATAAGGGTTTCCAGGAGTTCGGAACAGCTCCGATCACCGTTAGTTTTCCGGCTAAGTTTCCCGTTGCGTGTTTGCTGGCGGCACAGTTTAGCGATTGCGAAGCGACGAACTACGAGGAAACCAAGGAAGGTGCCCGAGTGATTCTGCGGCGTGCGGTGTTGGAGTGCCGCTCGTATCGGATTAGCGCCAGATTTCTTGAGGAAGTAAGGGATTGGGAGGGCCAGTCGGTTCCATACGTTTTTG
>JAYWAR010000423.1:0-9266 GCA_043782285.1 Akkermansiaceae bacterium
GTCCGTCAATACTACCGAAAAGAATGCGATCTGAGTGAAGTGCATCAGCCAGCCATGGACGAAGTCGAAGCTGAATTAAATGATCGCCCGCGCAAAATCCTCGGTTACAAATCTCTCAGCCAACATTCAACACAACTAGCAGCATGACGGGATCTCGCTCCATCCCAAACATATTCCTTAGGAGGGAAAATCCGTCGTTTTTACGAAATCATGCGGAGGGTTGCCGACTCCGATGATTTGCAATCCACCACGGAATACAGATACATAGAAGAATTGCAGTAAACACCCACGCAGTTTTTTCGAATCCTAATGTGGTGGTCAAAAAACCAGCGAGTGGATAAGTGAGCCCCCAGCCAGCGTGACTCATCGCGAAATGTGCGGCAAAAATATGTGGTCGTTCCTCGATGCTGCTGTTAGCGGCGAGGAGTTCGCTACCCCGCACGCCGAGAATACTGTAACTCGCACCAATGCCCGCCCACGCCGCGACTACTACTGTGTAGTGTGGAGCTGCAGCTACGGTGGCGAGTGCGAGTAGCATCACTGGAGCCGCGCTATTCACACTGAAATTTCTAGCAGTTGTGGAAAATCGGGAATAGCCAAGCGCGCCGCAAACCGAACCTACGCCAAAAGTTCCCATTAGCCATGCGTAGGCAATATCACTTAGATGTAGCTCTACTTTGATGAGGTCAATTGTGGCAACGATGACGAAAGCTCCAGCAATGCTAGTCTGTAAGGCGAGAAATAATGACTGCCTCAGGGGTAAGCGACAAAGCATGGCCGATAGACCATGGCCAACAGAGACCGGCGTTTTCTTTGTTGCCGATGGGATTTCCGCTGCTAAACGCGGTAAGCCGATGAGCAAGGCGGCACTGGCCAAAAAGGTGAATGCATCGATTACGAAATTCCCCCGGAAGCCGAAGAGCGCGATCACAAGCGCTGCTACTGAAGGACTGAGAATGTTAGCCGCATCGTAGGCAATGGAGCCAATGGCCGCCGCTTTCGGATATTGTTCGGGAGTCACCACGTCTGGGATCACCGCTCGATAGATGGGGGTGAAAAGTGCTGAGCCAAGATTGAGGAGTACGGCAAGCGCGTAAATCTGCCAGACGGTAGTTGCGAAGTAGAACCCGGCGAGGACTCCACAACGCATGAGGTCAGAGAGCACCATTACCTGCCGTGCCCCGAAGCGTGCTGCGAGTTGTCCTGACCACGGTGAGCACAGGACAATTACCACGATACGGATGGCCAGGGTGAAACCCAAAACTGAGGATGCGGATGCCCCTACGAGTTGGTGAGCTAATAGACCCAGGGCTAGCGAGGAAAGTCCGCTACCGAACAGACTGAGGCCGTGTGCCCAGAAGAGTTGTTGAAAAATGCGGTGTTTCCACAACGAGGGAATGGAGTCAGATCGGATGCTCATCGGAATTGATTTAGAGAGGTTGTGGCGGTTCGTGAGATTTTGGCCAAGCTTAAATCTGAGCGGTGAATTTGGATTAAACGGTTTCTCTCATTGGATTCTCACAGAAAAATTGCTAGGTTGTAGGAGTTGATTGCCAAATTGAAAAATTCACAGAAATTCAGGAATCTTGAGCCAAGAAAAATGCTAACGCTTGTGAGCTTAGTTGTATTTGTGGGTTGCCAGGCGTATCGACCGCAGGAGCTGGATCCGCAAGCGACTGCGGTGAGCTTTGGTAAACGGCGGCTAGACGATCCCCAGTTACGTAAGGCTCTTGTCTCATCCGGCGGCTGGGGGCTCTCGCGCGGATGGCCACCGACTCCGTGGAGACTCCGAGAGCTTCAAGCTGCAGCACTTTATTATCACCCGGAAATTAGCGTGGCCAAGGCCAAGGCGGCTACAGCTTTAGCAAGTATTGTGACTGCGGATACCCGGCCAAATCCAACGGCCTCGTTCGGGCCGGAGTTTGGCAACCATCCCGGCCTTGGGATTTCACCGTGGGTGCTTGGATTTTCCCTCGATATGCCGATCGAAACTGCGCACAAACGCGAGTATCGCACCGCACAAGCGTGTGCAGTTTCTAACGCTGCGGCGTTGTCGATTTCTGATACGGCTTGGACAATCTCATCTGGTGTCCGTGCGGCGTTATTGGATCTGGAGGCGATCAATTGTCGCGTAAAAATCCTCGAAGCGCAGCGCGAAAATGATGAAATTCGAGTGAGGATGGTTGTGGCGCGAGTTCAAGCCGGTGAAGCACCGCGCACGGATCTTGGGATTGATCAAACCCAACAAAGTCGGAATTTGTTGGAGCTTGCTGACGGCCGCAGTAAGCTTGATAGCACCCGAGCAAAACTTGCGAATGCGCTCGGCGTCCCTGCAATTTCGATTCGCAGTACGGCGGTATCATTTGGTGCGCTCGACTTTTTTCCAAAGATTTTGGGAGAATGCGCACTGCGCAAGGCGGCTTTGATTCGGCGCAGTGATATTCTTGGTGCTTTAGAGGATTATTCGGCTGCTGACGCCAGTTTGCGTTTGGAAATTGCCAAACAAACTCCAGACGTTCACCTCAGTCCAGGTTACCTCTTTGACCAAGGACAATCGAAATGGTTACTCGGAGTAGGGGTTAGCTTGCCGATCGACCGCAATCGTGGGCCGATTGGTGAAGCTCGCGCCAAGCGCGAGGAGTCGGCGGCAGTTTTCGAGCGCTTGCAAATTGCGATTCGTGGTGAACTGGATCAATCACTCGCGGCCTATCAAGCTGATAGGCGACGACTCGCCGAGCTTGAAAATCTGGTCATTTCTCAGACTCAACAACTCGCAGATACCGAGAGGCTCTCCAGCGAGGGTGAAAGTGGTCGTCTGGCGCA
Organism: Akkermansiaceae bacterium; assembly: GCA_043782285.1. Taxonomy (GTDB): domain Bacteria; phylum Verrucomicrobiota; class Verrucomicrobiia; order Verrucomicrobiales; family Akkermansiaceae; genus Luteolibacter. Next base: position 2,824 of record JAYWAR010000423.1, read on the forward strand.
AAATGCCGCTCGGTCGTTGGTTCTCCAGGCAAAATTGGCCCGAATCGATGCTCTCGCTCAAGCTCAACAAGCACTTGGTCGTCTGCAAGACAGTGCCCGGATTTCCTTCGATGAAAACTAATTCTATCATCTCGCTCATTGTACTATTTACAGGTGGGTTTTCTCTAGCCTTCGAAGTCACCAGCGCGGCACAGCGCTTAATGGGCATCGAGACTGCCGAGTTAAGTGCGAAATCTTTGCCGCTTGAGGTGGCGGTTTATGGCAGTGTCTTGTCACCTGCGCCAGTGATTGAGTTATTGCGCCAGATCGCGGCGACTCAAGCTGCAGTAAAGATGACCAAGGAGTCGCTTGATCGAGTGACGAAATTGTTTGCATCAGGTGAGTTGGTTGCCCGCAAGGATGTTCAGACGGCTGAAATGCAATATACTCAAGATCAAACGGCACTTCAATTACTTGAGGATCGGATGATTTTGGAATGGGGCCAACGTTTTTCGCAGATGACGACTGTGGAGCGAACCAAACAGCTAGATTATTTGCTCGCGGGGCGTGAAGCATTAATTCGACTTTCGGGAGTACGGGGAGATCGGGGAGATCGGGGTGATCGGGGTGAATTTGCTCCGTTAGCGGCAAGATTGCATTTGTTTGGCCATCAACAAACTTTGCTTCGATGTTCCAAGATCATGCCAGCTTCAGCGATTGATCCCGCATTTCAAACACCTGCATGGATCGGTTTGATGGAAACACCGACAACTCCTCTCGCTTTTGGACAAGTGCTTACAGGATTTTTGGAGCTAAGGGGGGCTCCTCGAGATGGGGTATTTGTTCCTGAGAGTGCGGTGGTATTCTACCTTGGCAAGGCTTGGATTTATCAGAAGCAAGGCGAGGTGAAATTCGTGCGAATCGAAGTTCCGATTGATAACCCGGTTGAAGGTGGTTGGTTCGTCGCAGTAGGTGTTTTAGAACCTAACTTAATTGTGACTCAAGCAGCTCAAGTGCTTCTTTCCAAGGAAACCTTAGTCCCAACAGTTGGAATAGACTGAGTAGATTATGTTAAGTGCGATCATTAAATTCTCTTTGCGTTTTCGGGGGGCTGTTGTGGTTGTTGCTGCGCTGGTCATCGGCATTGGCTTGGATCAGACCACCAGGTCTTCGTTGGATGTATTTCCGGATTTTGTCCCACCACAGGTGACGATTCAGACTGAAGTCCCCGGGTTTGCTCCAGAGCAAGTTGAGAAGTTGGTAACCTATCCGATTGAGGCTGCAGTTAATGGCATCGCAAATTTGAGTTCGGTGCGCTCGGAGTCGATTCAAGGGCTTTCTGTGGTGACGGTGTCATTTAATGAGAACTCAGAAATTTTGGGAGATCGTCAACTCTTGGCGGAACGGATGACTGAAGTGGCTGGACACTTGCCGAAAGAATCGAAGGCCCCGACGCTTTCCCCACTCGTTTCTTCGACGATGGATTTGTTGAAAATCGGTCTGACTTCCGAGCGAATGAGTCCGATGGCGTTACGTAGCCTAGCAGATTGGCAACTCAAGCCTTTGCTGCTGGCGGTCCCGGGGGTCGCTGACGTGAGTGTGGTGGGTGGCGAAGTCGAACAAATGCAGATTCAAGTGGATCCGGATCAATTACAAGCGCTCAAAACGACTCTTGCGGAGCTGATTAAAGCAGCCACTGAAGCGACTGGCATCCGTGGTGCAGGCTACATTGAAACTGCCAATCAACGTCTACTCGTTGCGGTCGAAGGACAATTTTCGGATCCCGAGATTCTCGGTGCGACGATTATTAAAGGCAGTGGCGGTGATGTGGTGAGGCTGCGAGATGTGGCGAAAATCGTGAAAGCGGCGGCTCCGAAATTCGGTGATGCGCGAATCATGGGGAAGCCTGGTGTGTTGTTAGCGATGACTGGTCAATACGGTACTAACACGCTCGAGGTGACCCGCCGTGTTGAGCGCGCGCTTGCAGATTTTAAAGCGACTTTGGACAAACAGGAAGTCACTCTTCATCGTGGATTGCACCGTCCGGCGAATTTCATCGAAATTGCGCTTGGTCACATCAGTGACTCTCTGGCGCTTGGGGCGGTGTTAGTGGTGATCGTTCTTTTGATTTTCCTGCGCAGTCCGCGGACAGCGTTTATCTCATTTCTATCAATTCCGCTGTCACTGCTCGCGGCGGTGATTGTATTTAGGGCCTTCGGGATTGCGTTGAACACGATGACTCTTGGCGGTTTTGCGGTAGCGATCGGAGTGGTGGTGGACGATGCGATAATTGACGTGGAAAACATCGTCAGGCGTTTGCGTGAGAATGCCATCCTTGCGGTTCCTTTACCGAATGTTCGGGTGATCTTGGATGCGTCAGTAGAAGTTCGGAGTGCGATTGTGTATGCGACGCTTATTGTCATGACTGCGTTTCTCCCAGTATTTCTGCTCGGTGGAATTCAGGGGCGGTTTTTTCTACCGTTAGGCCTTGCATTTGTGGTGGCGACGCTGGCTTCGTTGGTGGTCGCAATTACGGTCACTCCGGCGCTATGTTCGCTTATGTTAGGAAATCTCCGGCAAGACCATCAGCCATTTTATCTACGTGGCATGAAGTGGTTGCACGAGCGTGGACTGCGGCTGGTAGCACGCTTTCCCAAATTTACGGTGCTGATTGCTTTATGGATTCTCGGTGCTGTGGCGATGTTGGTTCCAGGATTAAAAACTGGATTTCTGCCTGATTTCAGAGAGGGGCATTTCGTATTGCAACTCTCTGCGGTGCCAGGTACTTCGTTGGTTGAAATGACCCGTCTTGGGGCTGCAATTTCTCAGAAGTTACTGGTAGATCCGCGGATTTTGAGCGTGGCCCAACAGGCGGGTCGTTCCGAAGCTGGTATTGATACTTGGGGACCGGATCGCTCGGAGTTTCATATTGAGCTTAAGCCAGGAATTGGTACCGATGAGGCAAAAGTACAGTCTGACATTCGTGAACTGGCACAGAACTATTCGGGAATACAAAGTGAGGTGTTAACTTTTCTCGGAGACCGAATCAGTGAAACAATCAGTGGTGAAACTGCTCAAGTCGTGCTCAGTTTGTATGGTGATAATCTCGCGGCATTGGAAAAAACGGCTAGAAAGATCTCTGGCGTTCTTGGTAAAGTCGAAGGTGCATCAGATGTGATTGTGCAGTCTGCTTCGCCATCACCGCGGTTGGTAGTTCAATTGAAGCATGGTGTACTGGCGCAGTTCGGGATGCGTGCTGCCGAAGTCCTAGATACTTTACAAACTTTCTATCAAGGAACTGAAGTGGGGCAGCTCTATCAAGGTAGCAAGATGATTCCGTTAGTGGTCAAGGGTAGCATTTATAACAGCGTCGGACGTTTGAGTCAGTTACCGCTTATTACTGCGGGTGGTCAAATGTTACAATTGTGCGATGTCGCGGACGTTTTTCCAGCTTCGGGTCGAGCTTCAATTCAACATGAAGGAGGGCGTCGGCGACAGGTAATCACATGCAATTGCCAAGGTCGCAGTGTTAAAGAATTAGTCGCAAATGCGCGGCAAGTGATCGCCGAAAAAGTTGAGTTGAGTGCAGGAATGCAGTTAGTTTTTACGGGTGCCGCAGCAGCGGAAGCGGTGGCGCAGCGCAATCTGGCAACTTCGTCGCTATTGGCGCTTATGCTGGTAATTTTGTGGCTATGGATTGTTTTCCGTTCAGGTAGGAATGTTACATTGGTGTTAGTAAATTTACCGTTTGCTGTGGTTGGCGGGATTATGGCACTTTATTTTAGCGGTTTGCCAATATCACTGGGTGCGCTTGTCGGTATGGTTACTTTGTTTGGAGTGAGCACGCGAAATACGATTATGATGCTGTCTCATTACGAGCATTTGGTCCGAGTAGATGGGGCTGTATGGAATCTTGAGACGGCGGTGCGTGGTGCTGGCGAGCGGATGATTCCGGTTTTGATGACGGCCATGGTGACGGCGTTGGCGCTACTGCCTATCGCTCTTAAGCCGCAGGCTGCGGGTCAAGAAATTGAGGGGCCGATGGCGATTGTGATCCTCGGTGGATTGATTTCCTCGACGGTGTTGAATCTGTTATTATTACCCGCTCTCGCTCTGAAGTTTGGGCGTTTTGGACGGGTAGAATCGAAGCTATTAGTTTAACGAGTTGGTAGCGTAAGGACAAATTCAATCCATTCTGGCTGCGGCTGATGGGCGAGCAAGGTTGCTCCCATCGCAGTGGCTGCTTCAAGGCTGAGAGTCAGTCCAATTCCGAGATGCGCTTCGTCGCGAGAGAGCGTTTCGCGGAAGAGTGGCTCGAACAAGCGTTCTAGGTTTTCAGGTAAATCTGTTGCTAGATTAGAGATTCGAATCTCAAGACTTTGACCAAGAGTGTTCGCACGAATCCAGACCGTATTTTCTGGTTTGGTGTAGCAGAGGGCGTTGTCGAAGAGATTGTTTAAGATAATTTTGATAAGGGTAGGTTCTCCGCGGATGATTTGGGTAGATTCGCAGAATTCTTGTTTCACTTCCAATCCACGTTCATTGAAGCGAGTCCGTAGAGGATTGAGGCAATCATTGATGAGTGCATGTAGGTCGAGGAGTACTAAGTGTGGCGGCGAAGTCGTCTGGCCGATGCGCGAAAGCGCCGACAAACGTTTAATTAAGTCACCTAATTCAATAGCAGTTTTTTGACAGAGGGTTAAGTATTTGACATATGCGACGGGACTGCGCGTTTGGGAAAGTGCCAGATCTGTTGTCACTCTCAAGCCTGCGATGGGGGTGCGTAGTTCGTGAGCTGCATGCCGAATAAAATCCCGCTCACGCTGGCGAATCGCGGCGACACGAGCGAGTAACGAGTCGAAGTTTTTGGCGAGACCCGATAGCTCGGCAGGCAATTTCCAGGGTAAAATCAGTGCAAAGTCTAATTGATGCTCGGCACGATTTTTCATCTGGGAAGTCAACTCATGGATCGGCCGTAAGCTGGTGTGGACTACACGGTGAATCAGGATGAAGCCTAAGCCGAGAGTGAGTAAACTGCCGCCTGCGAGGACCCAGCGCAGTCGTTCGAGAGTGTGGTGCACAGGTTCGGAGTCACGAGCTAATACAAGTATCTGTGGTAATGATTTGGGGTCAATGACGCGGCTGCGCATTTTCATTTTTTCGATTTCCTCAGGCAGTACAAATGGGCTTAGCCTTAAACCGATTGCTCGGGCTCGGTGGCCATTAGGTAGTAAAATCGCTCGCAAAATCGGACTTCCATCGCGATGAGAAAAACGTGGTAAGTCATGAGACTGAAGCCCGGGAGAGCGGGTGGTGCTGCCGCTGGTCTCGTCCCAAAATTGAAAGAGTCCATCGGCAATGAGTTCTCGGTTGGTGCCAAGACCCTCTTTCCACTCGTAGGTGATGGTTTCATTTTCTAATTCCACTTGGTTGGCGAGTAGGGAGGCCGTCTCCGTGATTGACTCATCGAGCTCAAGGTAAAGACTCTGCCTCACTAAGAAATAAACTCCGATAGATAACATTGATAGCAACACACCCACGCCAAGGCCACAACGCAGTAATAAACTCCGGCGAATGGAGTGGGATTTCATTCGGCGATTTCTTCAAGGATGTAACCTTGGCCACGGCGGGTGTGGATGAGATTAGGCAAGTTGCCGGCATTGAGTTTTTTCCTCAGATAGCCAATGTAAACGTCCACCGCATTGCTGCTGCCGCCGGTGCTGTCTTCAAACACATGTTCCCAAATGGCGGCACGGGAAACCACTTCTCCGGAGCGGTGAAATAGGTATTCAAGTAAGCGGTATTCGAGTGCAGTAAGCTCGAGCAGTCGCTGGCCGCGGCAGACGGTTCGTTTTAGCGGGTCGAGTTCCAGATCCGTTAGACGAAGCTGCGGCCCTTTTTTAGTAAAACTTCGGCGCAATAAAGCACGCACTCTCGCAACTAACTCTACCAGTGAAAAGGGTTTAACCAAATAATCATCTGCCCCGGCATTCAGTGCTTCTAGCCGATCTTCTAAGCCGTCGCGGGCACTTAGGACGATGATATGAATCGGATTTTCCTTGGTTCGCAAACGTCGTAGTATTTCCATGCCATCAATTTTGGGCAGCATTAAGTCTAGTAAAATCAGATCGTGGCCACCGCCTTCGGCAGCCCATAGTCCTTCGTCACCAGTCGTCATGGTATCTACCAGATAGCCAGCTTCGCGAAGATACTGGCTGATTGCATTGCGCAGCGGGGGGTTATCTTCAATTAGGAGTAGGCGCATGGCAGGTGATTAGGAACGCCAACGTTTGGTGATCTCGCCATAGGTTTCAATCCGGCGGTCACGGAAAAAGGGCCAAATGCGGCGGAATTCTTCAACGAGGTGAAGGTCAATATCGTATTGGAGGATTTCCTGATGTTCGGTGGAGGCTTTGGCGACGATTTCGCCATAGGGATTGGCGATGAAGGAGCTGCCCCAGAAT